>JAIRWR010000075.1 GCA_031268885.1 Synergistaceae bacterium | reverse complement strand
TTGTTCAGATGGCCACGGGGTTGATTATAATGCTCGCGGTCGTCATAGATTCGCTGCGAATCCGTTTCCAGGCGAGAGGATAGCGTGCAAGGGAGGCAGTTCTAGAAAATGAAGGCGATTTACCTCGATTCAATCCAGAAATTATCGGAACGCGACATTCCGACGCCGGTTCCTAAGGCTCATCAGGTGCTGGTTCAGATCAAGTCCGTCGGGATCTGCGGGTCCGACGTGCACTACTGGCACAATGGAAGAATAGGCTCGTTCGTGGTGAAAGAACCGATGGTGCTCGGCCATGAGTGCTCAGGCGTCGTGGTGGAGTCAGGCGGCGAAGTGAAGGGCCTGAAACGGGGCGACAGAGTCGTCATAGAACCAGGGGAACCCTGCCGCAAGTGCGAATATTGCATGTCTGGCAGGTACAACCTGTGCCGCGATATCGCCTTTTTCGCCACGCCTCCATACGACGGGTGTCTGCTCGAATATGTCGTGTTCGATTCGAACTTCGTATACAAGATCCCGGACGAGATAGAAGATTTTGGGCTCGCCACCCTCGCGGAACCGATGGCGGTCGGCGTCTTTTCCACGAGCCGGCTGAAACCGAGACTCGGCGACAGGGCCATCGTCTTCGGCGCCGGTATCATTGGCATAGCCTGCATGATGGCCGCCAGAGCCGTGGGGTGCAAAGAGATAAGCGTCGCTGATATTCGCGATGAGCGTCTGGCCAAGGCATTGAAGATGGGAGCCGACAGGGTCATCAACCTGAAGTCGGAGCGTCTGCCGGAGAATCATTATGACGTCGGCTACGACGCGACTGGGGCGGACCAGTGTTACGCGCTCGCGGTCCAGGCGGTCAAGCCGGGCGGTCGTATGTCTCTTGTCGGCATGGGGCCTGACATGCAGTCCGCGCCTCTTGTCGAATATGTCTGCCGCGAGATCAATATCGTGACCTCGTTTCGCTACGCTAATTCGTTCCCGCAGGCCATTAGCCTCGTTAAGGAGAATAAGGGCAGACTGGAGGAGTTTATCACTCATCGTCTCCCATTTGACCTGAAAAACGTCGAAAGAGCTCTGCATACCGCGTTTTCGGACCAGAGCGCCGGCAAGGTCGTCCTGGACTTCGCGTAAGGGCGATGTCCGCGACTTGAGTTCGCGTTTGGAAGCGGCTATCGGTACGATGGCGCATCCTCAAAATCTTAAACAGAAAGCGGATGAAACAATTATGAAACACGTTGTAAACGTAGCAAGCGGCAGAGAGCCGGACACCGATCCCCGCAGCCTGCGCGCTCAGGCCGGCGGAGACAAGCCCAGGGTCTTCAGGGATACCTACCACTTGATCAAGAGAGAGGATGGGCCTTCCCTTCGTCTCAGTTGCGGGCACACTACCGTATACCCTACCGGTTCGACGACCGGACACGCCCACGATGACATGGAGGAGATCTACTATTTCATAAGCGGCGAGGGTACGATGGTAGTCGGTGAGGACGAATTTCCAGTGAAGGCTGGGGACGCTCTATATGTCCCGCCCGGAGCGTGGCACACCACCTATCAGAGAGGTATAATGCCCCTTGTATTCGTCTGGAACACATGTCTCATCGACGGAGACGAAAGGCCCGCCGGAGAGACAAAACACGGCGAGTAACCCGGAAGTTTAGGAGATGGGAGTCCCATGAAAAGATATATCGCCGCAATGGACATAGGAACCAGCGGCTGCAAATCTATCCTGATAGACGAGTCGGGTAAGGTGGTTTCGTCCGCCATGGAGGAATACCCGCTTTATTCCCCGCGTCCCGGGTGGAACGAACAGGACCCGGAGGATTGGTGGCGTGGAGCGCATAACTCCTTGCGAAAGGCCATTTCGAAAAGTGGCGTCTCTGCCGGGGAGATTGCCGCGGTTAGCCTGTCCGGCCAGATGCACGGCCTGGTGGCTATGGATGCGAACAGAGAGGTAATCCGCCGCGCTTTCTTGTGGAACGACCAGCGCTGCGCAAAACAGTGTGCCGATGTGCTGGAGACGCTTGACGGCGTGGATGGCATCTTGCGATATACGAACAACAACCTGCTCACAGGCTATCAGGGAGGCAAAATCCTCTGGCTCAGAGAGGAGGAACCCTCGAACTACGAAAAAATGGCCGTCGCCCTGCTGCCTAAGGATTACATAAGATTCAAACTGACCGGCGACTATGTGACGGAGGTCTCCGACGCGTCGGGCACAGGTTTCTTCGACGTCAAAAACCGTGAATGGTCGTACTCCCTGCTGGATAAGCTCAATATTCCAAGGAGCCTGTTCCCGAGGTGCGTCGAATCCGATGTGATCACTGGCGAGGTTGGCGCGGAGGCGGCCGAGTTGTGCGGTCTGAAAAAGGGCGCCCCGGTTGTGGGGGGCGGAGGCGACAGCGTCATACAGACCACGGGCATGGGGCTCATAAAAGAGGGCGTGCTCGGCTTGACCATAGGCACAGCCGGCATAGTCGCAATGGGCTTCTCCCAGTATATGGACAACATCGGCGGCAGCCTTCAGTTCTTCTGCAATAACTCCCGCGAGCTCTATCATGTGATGGGCGTGATGCTTGCGGGCGGCGGCAGCTATCAGTGGTATCGTAATAATCTCTGCCGTCCTGAGATGGACGAGGCAAGGGCCGGCGGGCTGGATCCATACGTCGTGATGGAGCGCGAGGCCGCTGTGTCTCCGCCTGGGGCAAAGCGCCTGATCTACCTGCCGTATCTGTCCGGGGAGCGCTCGCCTTACTCCGATCCCAACCTGCGGGCCTGTTTCATCGGACTTACCCAGACTCACGTAAAGGGGGACATGACCCGCGCGATAATGGAGAGCGTCACCTACGGAATGCGCCAGATAGCGCGGAAGATCCAGGACCTCAAGCCGTTCGAGATGTCGCGCGTCATAGTCTCTGGAGGCGGCAGTAATTCCCCGCTCTGGCGTCAGATAATAAGCGATGTCTTTCAACTGCCGGTCGTGACGGTGAGCGGCGCCAGAGAGGGCGGAGCGTATGGCGCTTGTCTGGTGGGCGGGGTTGGCGTTGGCATCTGGAAGGATATTCATGAGGCTTGCGGAGTTTTTCTAGAGGAGACGCGCGACGAACCGAATGCCGCAAACAAGGGGGTATATGAGGAGACGTTCGGAATTTACAATGATACGGTTCCGGCATTGAAGCCGATTTTCGACCGTCTCGCCAACTCATGACGCCAGAGGGGTTCGGACACCGCGACAGCTGCAGGGGGCGTTGCGGAGGCGCAAGCTCCCCCGCTTCGTTCAAACTGTCATGGGCGTATCGGTAAAACCGGAGATTGCCATGCAAGGCGCCGCGCGTAAACGCCGCGGAAGTATTTTTATTCTCCTGGCTGTTTTATTGCTGCTGCATGGGGGGTGTGCCAACAGGAAACTTGATTTTCTCGTTGTTACAGTCTCCAAGTATGACGTATCCTTTCCAGAGATCGAAAGGACCATCATGGCGTGGGGCGCCGATGCCGGGGTAAACGTTACTCTGATCGCTCCCGCCCAACCGACGGCGGACCTTCAGCAGCGGGAGCTGGAGACGCTGATTAAAAGAAGATGGGATGTCATCTGCGTCGAACCGCTGGGGACCGCCGAGATATCTCCCCTGCTCGAAAACGCGAAGAATAAGGGGAGCGTAGTGATCACACTGCGCGGACGTATGTTTCAGACCGCCGACTACAATATAGAGCCATTTTCAAACGAGGAGTTGGGCGTGAGGATGATGGAGTCCCTCGCGATCGAAATGCGCTCGAAAGGTTCATATATCACGCTTCTGCCCTCTTTTGAGGCGAAAGATATCATGGATATAGAGGATGCGGCAGTAAGGCTTCAGCGGCACAGTTACGGCGGGCTGTCGCTCGTTGACCGTCTCGCGAGGACCGGCGCCGATGTCTTAAAGGCGAGAGAGCGAGTCATTCGCGATGTCGAACGATATTCAATAGAAGGCGTGATGTTCTTCACGACCAATGATGGACTTGGAGCGGCCGGTCAGACGGCATCGGCGGGAGGCAGCCTTGCGGTCGTCGGCCTGGGCGATCTCTCGGTGCTGCGAGAAAGAGTTGAGGCAGAGGAAGTAGACAGCCTCTTTTACTGGAGCAGGACTAACTTGGTGCTGGCCGGGCTGGAAGTGGGCCGGGCTGTTGTCGTAAGCGGCCGGTGGTTCGAAGCCGGCGAGCCCATATCGTTAAAGATAAAGGGGTATGAAACGCTTCGAAATGTTGGCGGAAATACATGGGAGGCGAGGGATATCAATGTCTTCCATCCATAAAAGCAATAAGTTTGGATTGACGATGTAACTTTTAAATGAGGCCGCTATCGGCGCGTTTTCTGAAGTCTGCGGCGGGGCGGCAGTCTGTTTGCATCCGTCCGGCGAGTGTCTAGAGATGAGTTTCGACGTAGAAGAGGGATTTTAAGATTTGAAGAAAAATGTCGCGAGGCTGAAGCAGGTGATCGAAGTTCTAAACAGAAGGCATAACGCGCCTATAAGGGAGCTGGCGCAGCTGCTTGATGTCTCTGAGATGACAGTCAGAAGAGATCTTGAGATTCTGAAGGACAGGAACATCGTGATGAACGTTCGAGGGCTTGTCATGTTGAACTCACGGTTCGACGCTGAAACTGACGGCTGGCACTATTCGCTTCGGCTCGCGGCCAACCTTCACTTGAAGGAGAAGGAGAGGATTGGCGCTTACGCGGCGTCGCTGGTTGAAGAGGATGACTGCATAATCATAGACAACGGCACCACAACAGAGAGGCTTGCCAGGAACCTGCCTCCAAACTTGAGGATCACTGTCCTCACTACGAACTTGAACATTATAAACTGCCTGTGTAACAATCCAAATGTTTCACTGATCTTAAGCGGAGGGTACTTTCACAACGACACGACTCTCTTTGAAAGTCAGGAGGGCGTTTCGCTGATCAACAAGACGAGGGCAAACAAAGTGTTTGTCTCAACCTCCGGCGTGCATCAGACCATGGGCGTCACATGCGCGAATAGCTATGAGCTGACCATAAAAAGGGCTATTCTCGAATCCGGAGCGAACAGGATTCTTTTGACCGACTCCAGCAAGTTCGGGTTAATCCGAACGACATTCTTCGCAAAGTTGGAGGACTTCGACAAAATTGTTACCGACCGCAATCTGTCAGGCGAGTGGGCGGATTCAATCCGTGATCAGAAGACCGAACTTGTGACGCTCTGACGAATGAAACCGAAGATGACAGCATCGCCTTGGGGGCTTGGAATATGAAACAGGGAGAGACAATCACCGTTCATATAGATTCGATAAACAGCGAGGGAGAGGGCGTAGCGCGAGTCGGGAGCGACGGCTTCGTGGTCTTCGTTCAAGGCGCGCTGCTTGGTGAAACGGTCCTCTGCCGCATAGCCAGGCTCGGCAAAAAATACGCCGCCGCAACGGCAATTGAGATTCTAGAAACATCCAGTGACAGAACAGCCCCGAGATGCAAACAGTATGAACTGTGCGGCGGATGTAATCTACAGCATGTTTCGTATAGCTCTCAGGTTGAAATGAAAGGCCGGATCCTTGCCGAAGCGTTAGGAAGAATTGGAAGGATAAATTATGCCCGAAAGATCGACTGCGAACCGTCACCGGACGAGTGGGAGTACAGAAACAAGACCACGCTCCCCTTCCGCCGCGCGAACAAGGGTGACGGACGCGTTGTATGCGGGTATTATGAGCGCCGTACACACAACATAGTTCCATTCGAAGGTTGCGCTGTCCTCAGGCCGCTGATCGGGCGCCTGGTCTGTCAGACGGCAGCCGCTCTTTCGGACTCCGGTCTTCGAGCGTACGACGAGAGCAGTAAAACCGGCGAGATGCGTTACCTGGCAGTGCGCTCCGGAGAGGGAGAGAAGCATGAGGAGGTCCTCTCGGGCATTGTAGTGGCGAGGAATCTGGAAAACAGAGAGTTCGGCCGCCTCAGGCATATTTATCAGGAGCTGGGGACGGAAAACCGCGAGATGTCAGGGGCTGTACTGAACGTGAATTCAGCGCCCGGAAATTTTGTCTGGGGTCCCGTCAACAGGGTGATCCACGGAAGGGGACTGCTCGACGAACGCCTTGAGCGATATAAGCTGCGCGTTGACATGTCTTCATTCTTTCAGATTAACCCGGCTCAAGCAGAGAGGATGTTTGGGCATGTGAGGGGCATAATCGAAAAGATCGGCGTCTCCTCGCTGCTCGAGTTCTACAGCGGCGTCGGCAGCCTCACCGTCTACCTGGCGGATGTTGTCGGGAAGATTGACGCGGTAGAGGAGATGAGGCCGTCAGTCCGCCTGCTGAAGGAGAATCTGGAGTTAAACGGCATAAGCAATGTGAGGGCGATAGCCAGCTCCGCGGAGCGTTTCATGCGGAGCGCTGAAAATTCGACACACGGAAGATATGACGCCATAGTGCTGGACCCGCCAAGGACCGGTTGTGACGAGAAGGTGATCGAAGGGATAAGGCGAGTCAAACCGGCGAAAGTCGTGTACGTATCCTGCAATCCGGCGACCCTCGCCAGGGATGTCTCCCGTATATCGGAGGGCGGCATGTATGAGATCGAAGACGTCTCAGCGTTCGATATGTTTCCGCAGACCTCGCACGTAGAGGCAGTATGCGTCATGGGAAGAGTCCAGGCACACAGATGATTGTCCAAGCTCAAACCAACGGTTCACCCAAAGAGGTTTTGGCATAAAATCGCTCTCCACCAATTTCAATGTAGGCGCCTTCATGAGAAGAGCTATAATCAGTCGCGTGGATTCTCAATTTTATCTCCTTATCGTCCATGGCGAATGGATCAATTCTACATAGGTCATCGAGTTGTCTCCTCGTGTAAGGTTTGCAGAGCCATTTTTCACCGGATACAGGCAGGGAATCGTTCTCATAAATATGGCATATTATTTTTTCAAAAATAAAGAGTAAATGATTCATAGATTTAAGTTTTAGCGATTCTACGGTTTCATTCGGAGACACCTTAAAGTATGACGTCATTATAATATCCCCCCTATCAACCCTCTCCTTCATGTGATGACAGGTCACTCCATAAGATTATATGACTGTTTAGTTTGCTCGGCAAAGGTTCACCCGAGTGCTTGCCAGAATACGGAAGGAATGCTCTCCTTGCGGTAATAAGCTGATTCGATAAAGAATATGAGAGGGATATTTCATTTTACTCAATTATAGTTAAAATACAGTGCGGAAAAGTACACTTTAGCGCACTGGCATCCAACGAAGCCATCGTCGCTCATTTACAGCAAGACAATCATACTGATAAATGGAGGAAAATGATGCAAAATCAACTCTTCGGGTACATAAGAGTATCTACCGCGGAACAGCACGATGACCGCCAACGCACCGCCCTCGCGCCATACAATATTCCGGAGCGCAATCTCTATGTGGATAAACAATCCGGCAAAGATTTCAATCGTCCTGGATATGAGCGGCTTATGAAACGTATTCACAACGGAGATCTGCTCTACATCAAGTCCATCGACCGACTGGGTCGGAATTATGATGAAATTATCAAGCAGTGGCACTTTATCACGCACAAAAAAGGAACAGATATCAAGGTTCTCGATATGCCGTTGCTCGATACTACATACGGCAAGGATTTACTTGGGAGCTTTATCTCCGATCTTGTATTACAGATAATGTCGTTTGCCGCGCAGATCGAACGAGAGAACATTCTGCAGAGGCAAAACGAAGGAATCGCCTCAGCCAAGTCCAGAGGCGTAAAATTTGGGCGTAAACCACTCCCCCTTCCGGAGAATTTCAACGAGCTGTGCGCCCGCTGGATCGCTGGAGAATTCAACTCTCACACCTTGGCCGCTCTGTGCGGCTTCTCACGGCGGACCTTGTTCGCCAGGTTGAAATCGCTTCAAGAAACAAAGGATAATTACCTATAACATCCTCATTGAGTCTGATTTTACACTATCTTTTAAAATATGACTATCATCATGCGGTCTCTGCCAGGGCGGACGGGTCAGAATCGTTCAGCGCGTGGTATAACTGAATTTAGTGATAACAAATCTGCAACTAATGTTCAAAACACCCATCTCTAAAACGTGTCAGGAGGTGGGTGTTTTTTAGTTCCAATCCTTATAAAAATCAATGCGAACGGATCGCAAGTTATGGGCATATGAGGATTTTTCCGGCGTCTTCCTTCTTTTTATCCAATATTTCCAGTCCTTCGCCCGATTCTTCCAAGGAAATCCTGTGCGTGACGATGGATTCCACATCGAGTCCTCCGTTGATAAGCTCACAGGCTTCGGCGAACGCGCCGGTAGTGTATGTCATGGCGCCTATCAGCTTCCGCTCGTTGAATACAAAGCCATAGGTGTATACGGGAATGGGCTCCGTTATCATCGACACGAGTATCACCTCGCCAAGTTTCTTTGTGACGGACGAGGCTTGATCTATAATATTTCGCGCGCTTGCCGTAACGACGCATGTATCCACCCCGTGCCCGCTGTTAGCCGCTTTAATCATGTCCGCCGCGTCACAGCTCAGGGGATCGAAAGCGGCTTTAGCGCCCAGTTTAATCGCCATCTGACGATTAAACTGGGCCGTGTCAGTACAATAAATATCCTCGATGCCGCGATGCCTGGCGACCGCCAGGACAAGAAGGCCTATTGTGCCGCAGCCCAATATGGCCATAGAGCCACTCTCTCCATTCGCGCGCTTGTTCATGGCCTGCACTGCGACCGCGAGCGGTTCCGCGAGAACACCGGAATCATAGCTGACATCGGAGGCGAGCTTGTAAATCGTCTGTTCGGGCGCGCGGAAATACTCCGCGAAAGTACCGCCCCAAGCAGGTGTGCCAGGTACGGTTTTACCGACGCAGAGGTTGACATTGCCGCTCTCGCAGTATTCGCAGTCCCCGCATCCCACCTGCGGCTCCACAGTCACTCGATCGCCGATCGCGACACGCGCGACGTTCGAACCTGTCTCGCACACCATCCCGGAAACCTCATGTCCTAGTTCGCACGGCAATTTCCGGAAGGCATGTGTCCCTTTGTAAAGATGCAGGTCCGATCCGCATATACCAGCCCTCTCGACCTTAATGAGAACGTCATGCGAGCCGGCTTTTGGCACGGGACGGTCTTCGATCTCTACTTTGAACGGTTCAGTAACGACTGCTGTTCTCATGGTTTTCATCCTCTGCTATGTGATATAGTTTTTGGAATGCCCGTAAAATTCATACTTCCTTTGAAAATTATGCCTTAAAAAAAATTATAGTCATGGCATTAGTGTATTGCAATGAAAAAACGCCGACAATATGTCGCAGATTGAATCACGAAGCGTATATATAGAGCATAGGGCGTCTTTTGTCTCAGCGAGGCGGTTGAAAGAGTATTAGAATCTTTCGCGTATACGCCAATTTGATAAGTGTTTTTAGCGTTCTCCTCAATGTTCCCTCAATTTGCGCCACATCGTACTGCGGCTTATGCCCAAGCGTTTCGCGGCCTTTGACTGATTCATTCCCTCCTGGGCTAATACTCCTCTGATGACGTTGCTCACGATATCATCCAGGGTTCCGTTCAACTGAAGCCCTAACGGATCAGTCGTGTGCTGCGAAATTTGGTTTTTCAGCACCGAACGGACTCTTTCCAGATTTATATAGTTAGAATCGGTAAGAACTATCAATTCCCGCATGACCCTCCGAAATTGTTCAATGTTGAATTCCCAGTGGAACTGCCGCAAGGCTTCCATCGCATCCTCCTCGAAGCCTATTACCTGCTTGCCGAATTCGACATTCAGTTCGTTCAGGAAGAGCGTGGCAAGACTTGGGATATCCTCCGCGTAATCGTTGAGGGACGGAGCGCCTAACGACAGAGCGCCTATTTTATTGTGGATATAATACAACAAAGATCCGCTGTCGAACGATGATTCGTGCCCTGGCACGTATGAGAACATAAGGCGGTTTCGCTTGTATACGGAGGTATTATCCAGGTAGACTTCGAGTGATTGCGCCTGTTTTTCGGTGAGAAAATGCATGTTTTTAAAGTAAATTGTGTAATTGCTATATCCCAAAGGAGAATCGGCGTTTTCGAACAAGATCTTCCACTGCTGGTCTGTCATGAAACGGCAATCGATTATGACGAGCGGAGCGTCGCGCAGAGGGCTGTTGCTGCTGGTCGCGTATGCTATGAGATCTTTTCCCGAACCCATCTTTCCATAAATTAGCACAGGCAGAGCTTTTTCTCCGAATTTTTTCGCGTTTGCTATCGTGTTCCTGAGCAGAGGGGACTCTGCATAGAATGTCTCGAAATTCACCAAAGGGGTATCGTCAAAATTTCTGTACGTGAACGCGCCCTGCTCAAGCTTCCCTATGTTGACGGCGAACGAGCAGTAGAAGACGGCCACCTGGGTGTCGCCTATCGTGGAGAGTTTACCGTGAACGTTCCAATGGTGCTGCCCGATATGCTTCAGGATGCGTATCTCTTTTTTTTCCTTCAATGAGGCGACATATCTCGAAAGATCCCTTGAAAGCCGCTTGTAT
>JAIRWR010000063.1 GCA_031268885.1 Synergistaceae bacterium | reverse complement strand
CAGAAGCGGTGGATGATTTTAAAAATAAAATCTATAAAATCAACAGAAAGGAGAAGCATGACAGAGTCAGACAATATTAATGAGTTGCAGGCATATCACTATGGAGTTCATATACGACATGCTGATTTTGGGATGGACCGTGGAACCATTCGAGTACTCCAATCGGCTTGGACAGTTTTTGATTAATATTGTATATCAGTTTAGATAAACCTGATACCTAACTGCGATACGTTTGTGATTATTAACAGAAAAAACACCTCCGGAACACAAAAGGAACCCGGACATAACCGCCTTTTGAAATAGCATACTGTCCGGGTTGCAGTGTCTGAGCCTTATTCGCGCTTGCATTCTATCACAAAAGTTGCGGTGCGTTGTTTATTTATATGCTCAAAACTCCATAGCCACAATTTTTCATTGCTCGTTGCGATCGCAAATCATGGATAGTTACCCTAAAATGAGTCCCATGCAGCTTCTTTTTTGCTTGTTTCAGCCGTTCTTTATCGAATTTTCAAGGTTCTAGATGCTGTTGGACTACCGCAAAAGTTAAGTTTTAAAGTAGATTTACTATATTCGTTTAGATTCATGATCATCATACTATCCCTAGCTCTTTAATATACGAATGCACTGCTCTCCCATATTTACAAGTCTGTTCATCAATGCCGTACAGATCGCCAGTTGTGGCGAAGTGGATAGCTGGACAAGGTTCGCAGTAGTTTTTAGCCTCACACGCAACACACTTTGGGTAATCTTCAATGGTTATATTTCTCCATATTGCGGCGTTCTTGCCGTGCCATATATCTGAAAGAGATTGCTCGAATACATTACCAAAACTATATCTTAATCCGTTGCATGGAGAGACGTTTCCGTCAGCGCTCACGAACATCTTCCTAAATCCGCCCTGGCAAAGATGTTTGTCTCCTTCTTGAACCCGTCTCAATCCTCTATGTGGTTCCTTAATAATAAGGTCTAATTTTGCATGATACTTGGGGTCATTAAAGATTTCAGGCAATCTATCACCAAGTATCATTCCATGTGCAATAGGGTTGTTTCTCTCGTTACTGCTTGGGGAGAGCATATATGTAAAACCTATTTTCAATTGTTTGGCATTTGCCCATTCACGTATCTCTGACAAACCACTGATATTAATGTCCATAATTGGAGTCGCGATTGACACTGTTACTCCTCTTTCAATCAACAGTTCTATGCCTTGCAAAGTTCTCTTGAGGCTGCCATAAACCCTGGTTATTTCTTCGTGAATTTGCCAGTCGAGGGAATACACAGAAAATTGAACATTTCTAGGCTTTATAGATGCTATCAGGTCGGCCATCTCTTCATCGATAAGCGTCCCGTTTGTAAGCAATGTGACGATAAATCCTTTCCTGTCAATATAGCGCAGTATCTCGTTAATGTCCGGGTGATATAGGCATTCGCCGCCAGTTAAAGTGAGCTCTGCCGCGCCATATTCATAAAGGCTGTCAACTAGATTCTTGGCTCTATCAAGCGTCCAGGTTGGATTATGCCGATTACCGCTATTGGAACAATAGCAATGGAGACAGTCTAAATTGCAAAAACCAGCGATCTCCCAATCGAATGAATAAGGTATTAGATTTTCGGCGGCGTAATCATGAATGATCTTGTCTTCAATATCTCCTAGACCATCATCTGTACTTAGTTCCAACTGCTTGTTTGACTCACAGCTGGACTCATCAAATATATTTTTGATGATATCAAGCGTGTCCAGGCAATCATTGCGCAATGATTCCATATCTTCTTCATAGTACTCATTCCGCATTTGTGCTATAATTTTTTCGTCTGTGGTTTTCATCTTGTACATATCCAATATTTTGTGTAAAAAATACAAGTCTCCTTGAAAAAAAGCCATTCTTTTTATGTTTTTATTATACGCAATCCAAATATCATTGTTATATTCTCTTACGATAATATATCCTTCATTAAACACAAGAAAATACCTCCATATTTAAAAGTCTTTTTTTGTTTTTCTAACTTACAGACTCAATTTTTCAGAAAACTCATAACTAGAACCTTTTCAACTACTATACTCTCGAACGACAACTGTCGTCTAGAACTATAGTCGCTGACCCTACACACAATTTCGTTACTCAGCTTTTGGTTGTACGGAACATCTTAAAGTTCATGAGCATAGTAATCCTTTGGCCCTAGTTATGAGTTTCTGTTAAATCGGTAAACTTACTTAGTGCCCCTGATCGCCTGCATATACCTTACAACAATTACCTGGAAAAGCCCGCATCTTTCCTTTTGAAACTCTGACAACTAAACGTTTTTTCTCTTGCTCTCCTTCTTTCAATGTGGCACCTCCTTTCTTAGGACTGTTCTCCTTGCGTGAAGTTTGGATTCTTGATGATTACCCCTAGGATGAAACCTTATAGAATCTCATCAGATGCCGCTTGATAGTTACTCTATATTTATAATCGAAATTTACAAGAGTTCAAAGTTCTCATTCGAACACTCTAGCGTTAAAATATCTTGTGCGGGAAAGTAAGCTTTTTTGCACAGGGGGAAAAGCAAGAAAAAACGCGGGCGGAAATATGTTTTAAAGGCAAAAAAGCAGGGTGCGAAAAGTCTTACTTTTCCGCACCCTACCCGGTCATTATAATATCACTACTGTCAGCTTAAACGTTTTCTGCATATCCCTCTCCGGCGTGGCTTCTACAAAATGAGGAATCTACAAACAACTGAAGCTTAACGAAGTGATTGTAACATATCACTACCGATGCTGTCAACTTACCTCAAATCACGGATTAAAGTACTTGAAAATGGCGTCGATCCTGGTTATAACGCTGATTCAAGCAAAATCTAACTTTCACCCATTGCGTGAAAAGGCAAGATCTCATGAACTCGGAGATAAACAACACCTACAAGGATTTTCAACTCGTCAGCCTGTGGTTTGAGGACTTAAAGGTTTGAGAGTTTCAAGTTAGAAATTATCATGCCGAATTCGGCTTTACAGCACATCCATCCACGATGGTAAACCATCACCAATGTGTATGCTGGCTCCAAGGCGACAGAGATCGACGCCACTTAGCGCTTCGAGCCTGTAGTACAGTCTGATCTGGCTTCCCGCTCGCGCCACACGCCCTCGTGCGTGAATATATGCTTGACTGAGGTAAGTGAACGTGATATAACGAATTAAGAATGAACATCCAATTGGCATTTTGTCAATGATGCTTCAGGTAAATTATTGTGTTCATTTATCAAAACCATCGTAGCAAAGTCGGCGGTTTTGAGGGTAACCTGTCTTACATAATTAAAGATAAAAATTATGATCGAGCGCGGCGAGGACGTGGTAGTAATGTTGGGTGGAATACCAAAAAGAGCATCGAGTCTGTCTGTGGTTTTTTTAATTCTCGCAATGACTCTGATCTGTTGTCTTGCCTCGGCGGGACAAACCGCCGAAGGGGCTTCGGTCGAGAGTTTTACGCCGCAGGGCCTTATCGAGATTCCCACAGGCATAAGGATAGTATTTACATCCGAAATGGTGAAGAGCGCCGACGTCGGCCGGGATCTGGGTTTGGATGAGCTTCCCTTCACAGTGACACCATTGCTGCGCGGGAACGGAAGGTGGACGAACACCAGTACCTTCATCTATATGCCGGATATGAGAGAATTTCCGCCCGCGATGGAATTTACGGTGAGATTGAATAACAGCCTTTCCGATGTAAAAGGAAAGAGAGTTTCGGGAACTCGTGAGTTTAAGATGAACACGCCGCCCCTGACGCTCAGGAGCATCGCCCAGGTTAACTACGATATAGAAAGATCCGAAATTCATTATAGATTGTCATTCAACCTGCCGGTAAATCAATCGAGACTTGCCGAATATCTCAGCATTACGGACAGCAAAGGCAATGTCCTGTCTTACTCATTAGTCGGTTCCGGCTCGGACAGCATCCAGCAGATTCGCATCGCCCAGTTCGAAGATGACTCGGATATAACTATGAGCATAGAGAAGGGACTGCCGCCGGAGACAGGCGTTCTTGGCTTGCAAGAGAGGACATCGGTAAAGATCGCGAGGGATCTGACGCTCAAAATAGGCGGCACATCAATCAATAACAGCGTGGATGGAGCGCATCTGTTCATCTCGACATCAGCGCCCGTCGACGAGGACAAATTCAGACCGTTCATCGAGGTGACCCCAGAGCGTGATTTCTCTTTGGAAGCGGACTGGGGCGGCATCTGGATACGAGGGGATTTTAAGGCCAGGGACATGATCACCGTCAAGTTTCGCAAGGGCCTTCCCGCGCTGAGAGGTCCGGGACTCGCTGAAGATTGCGCGAGATTGTTCGTCATTCCGGACATCTATCCGAGTGTCGCCTTTTCGTCGGGAGGCAGATTCATCTCTCCTGTCAACGAATCGGCGATCCTTCCGGTTTCAATGGTGAACGCGGAAGATCTGAATGTTCGGATTAGCCGGGTATACAACAACAACGTTCCGTTCGTCCTGAGATACGATTGGGGGCGTTATGTCTATGATCTGGCCGAGACGGTGTTTGAAAAAACCTATCAGATCACGGCCGAGCCAAATGAGAGCGTGGAGTATTCCATAGACTTGAAAAAAATCCTCAACGGCGGAAAGGGCCTGTATGAGGTATATGTCTCGAAAAAGGATCATTGGGCAAGCGACGGACGCTTGATCAATATCACTGATATTGCTGGTTCCATGAAGCTTTGGGAGACGGGGGCGCTCGCGTGGGCAAACTCCATAACCGACGGAAAACCGATTGAAGGCGTAAAGGTTTCGATCTATTCCCAAAGCAACCAACTGTTAGCGGAGGGCCTGACAGACGGTCTGGGGCTGTGCGCGATGGAGAGGTCCCAGCCCTGGGAACCAAACCTTATGCCTAGGGTCGCGGTCCTGGAACGCGGGGATGATATCTCCGTTTTGCCGCTGGACTCCGGCATATGGTCCGAAGGCGCTCCGGAATATGCCGGATTGCCATACTCCAACGGGGAGTACATCGGCATCTGCTTTACGCCCAGAGGCGTCTTTCGTCCCGGCGAGAGCGTTCCAATCAACGTGCTGATGAGGGAGAGAGATCTGTCTCTGAAAGAGCCGTTTCCGGTTGTCCTGAAGGTGACTACCTCCACCTGGATGGAGTGGAAGAGCGAGACAATAAATCTATCCCCAATGGGATTTGGCGGGACAGTCGTTCAAACATCGGATTCCGCCCCAACTGGAAGCTGGAGGGCCGAAATATTTATTCCTGGCGAATCGAAGCCGCTGGCATCCACGAACTTCATGATCGAGGACTTCGTCCCCCCGAGGATAGCTGTGGACGTAAGTCTTGATAAGAACGAGCTCTTCGCGGATGACGAGGCTGAACTCTCCATATCGGCCCAATATCTCTTTGGAGCGCCCGCGGACGGTTTGAACTTCGAAGTCGCGACGTTGGTTACCCCAAGGGAGTATACACACCCGAACTGGAGCGGTTTTCGATTCATAAATTGCACGGCTGAATTCTCCAGGAGGGAGACGGAGGAGGGCGGAGGAGCCCTCTCGCGGGACGGCAAGGCTAATTTTACAATCTCGCGGCGGAGTTACGACGCCCCTTCGGTCCTCGATTTCACAATAAGAACCGGCGTAATGGAGGACAGCGGAAGATGGGTGTATAAAAGTCTGACGGCTCCGTTTTATCCGAGTAGGACGCTCCTCGGGATAATGCCTCCTGACGGCGCTATTTCCACAAAAAAGAGCATCCCCTTTAAGTTCGCCGCGATCGACACTTCCGGCGAACCCGTCGCGCTGGACGACGCCAGGCTCTCGGTGTTTAAAACCTATCAGAGATACGTGGCTCTGTTCGAGGAGGGCCGCAGAAGATACGTGACCAGGACCGAACAAGTACCGCTGGAGAATTTTGAATCCGTTCCAATCTCGTTCAACGATGGCAGCGCGTCCGAGGACATAATCTTCGAGACCAGCGGGACTTATCTGATAGTCATTGAGGATGAAGAGACCGAGTCAAAAGCGGCGATCAGAGTGTACGTATACAACTCGAATTGGGGTTACTACACTGATGAGGCATCACTCCCGGAGAATCTTAACATAACGCTGGACAAGCCGCTCTACAAGGCGGGAGATAGGGCGAATATCCGAGTGTCGGGCGCTTCCGGGGGCTCGACGCTCCTGACTGTGGAGACGGACAGGGTGCTCCGCAGCTATGTGTCGAGCGCGGGAGAGGGCTCAAGCGAGTTCTCTATAGACATAACAGAGGACATGGCTCCAAACGCGTGGATAACGGCCCATCTTGTCAAGCCCGCCGTCGCGGAGGACGTCTGGAGCGCTCACCGGGCTTTTGGCGCTGTTCCCATAAATGTGGACTGTTCTTCGAGGGCTCTGAGTATAGACATCGTACAGCCGGAAGAATTGAGCCCTAACGCAAGGAATGACTTCCGCGTGCAACTGAGGGACTCGAATGGAGACGGAGTTCGCGGAGAGGTCGTGCTGATGCTCGTGGATGAAGGCGTTCTATCATTGACCGGGTTCGAGACGCCCGATTTCTTTGAGTATTATATGAGACGACGCGGGCTCCAGGTCGCCGCTCATGATATATACGAGGATCTGATGCCGCTGTATTTGAAGAATTCGCCGGCGCTCTCCCCTGGAGGCGGCATGACCGAGGATAGTTATGGGAAGATGACAAAGGCGTCTCTCTCCCCGATAAAAGCAAAGAGATTCAGAGTACTGACCGTCTCAGACAGAGTCGTGACTGATGAAAACGGATCGGCGTCGGCATCTCTGGAGATTCCGGAGTTTTCGGGAAACGCGAGATTGATGGCAGTCGGAGCTTCATCGGGCGCGTTTGGATCGTCGGAGAGGAACTTTGTCACAGCCAGGGACGTCGTGGCCGAGATCGCGCTTCCGAGGGCCGTCGCCCCGCTGGACACATTCGAGTCTCAGATTCAGTTGTTCAATACGACAGGACTCTCGCTGGATGTCGAGATAGATCTCGGCATCGACGGCCCCATACTCATCACGCGGGAGGGAGATAGAAAGGTCCCGAGCGATGACGCAAGGGAATATCATGACAAGATCACCCTTCCTCCCTCCGAGAGCCCCAGATCCGTTTCATTCCTGATGGAGGCGGGAGAGGAGGCGGGGCTGTCTAAATTCACGCTCTCACTTCGATACCCTGGAGGGGAGATGAGCGAGACGACGGAGCTTGCCGTGCGCCCTCCTTATCCGAGGGTGAGCGAGACAGGATCCGCTATTGTGCCTGCCGGGGCTTCCGTCGGCATATCATTTAAAAATAAATTGTACCCCGGAACGGAGGGGACCGTCGTCAATATGTCCGGGCTGCCGTCCGTCGAACTCTCCGATATGGCGATGTTTCTCGCATATTACCCCTATTCGTGTCTCGAACAGACGATATCGAGAGGGAGAGCGCTTCTGTCTCAACCGGACCTGGTTGCCAGGATCTATCCGGACTTGGGCGCACGGTCTCAAAGTTCTCATGAACTGTCAGAGATAATTATGCAGATACGATCCATGCAGTCATACAACGGCGCGTTCAGAATGTGGTCGAATTCGAGCTATGACGACTGGTTGAGCGTGTATGCGGCCCACTTTCTCATTTCGTGCCGGATGAAGGGCGTTGAAATCTCGGAGGCAGCGCTTAGATCGGTTCTTTTGTACCTCGATAACTTAATATCGCAGATCCCGAACACGGACGAGGAGATTATGTACAGCTCCGCTCTCGCCCTTCGGTCTTACATCTCTTATGTCAAATCGCTGAATGGCGATCCTCCGCTTGGTTGGATGTCATATCTCAGGGATAACTTAAACCATATGCCGGAGTACGGGCGAATCCTCCTCGCGGCGGCTTACGCGAGGAGCGGTCAACGTCAAGAGGCGCGCCGTATGCTGGGGGAGAAGATAGCCCCTCCATCGAAGAACTCGGACGGTCAGGATATGAAGATGTGGAACTTCGACTCCGAATTGAGGACTCGGGCCATGTATCTGATGGCGTGGAACGAAATCGATCCGACCGGCCCAGACGCGGCGGTCAGCGCGGCAGAACTGCTGGGACTGTTTCGCGAGAGCGCGTATTACAACACGCAGGAAGCGGGATGGATCTTGTCCAGCCTGGCTGATTATTTCTCCTTCAATTACGAGGAGGCAGACCCGGTGTTGGAGCTGACGGGCGGCAGATCGGACAGAATAGCCGTCTCCTCCGGAGACGAGACGGTGAGCGCTCGCGTGGACGAAGAAAAAATAGCCGGTCTGTCCGTGGTCAACTCCGGAGACGGCAGAGGGTATGTCTCCTGGACGCGAGACGGAGTTCCAACGGAAACGCCGGAGCCGGAGGACCTGGGTATCTCAGCGGTTGTGGAGTACTACGATTCTAACGGCATGAGGATAGAGAATAACAGTGAGATCGAGATGGGGCAGCGGCTGACGGGAGTGGTCAAGATCTATCCCCTGGCCCGCAATGTGGAAAACATCGTCGTTGTTCTGCCGCTCGCGGGAGGCCTGGAGATCGAGAATCCAAGGTTTAAGGACGCGGACTCTGGCGATAATAATACTTATAATTCGAGGTCCGAACTGCGGGATGACAGGCTGATAATATTTGCGGATTACTTCAACGGTCCGTTCACCTGGAAATTTGTGATGCGCGCGGTGACGCGGGGAAAGTTTACTCTTCCCCCGATAGCGGCGGAGGGAATGTACTCCAAAGGAGTGCGAAGCATCGGGAGGACATCCGCCATTATCATAAAATAACAAGAGGATGGCGAGGCATTGAGCGCAGCGCGAAAAAAGCTCCTTTTTCGAAAATTATCGATCCCGGTCGGTTCGGCCGTGCTCATTCTTCTTGCGTTGTCCGTTTATATCGCGAAAGGCGACCTGCCGATAGAGAATGTTTCCAGGTACGGCGTCTCCAGGGTTATATACGACACGGACGGGAATATATTGAACGTTCGTCTCTCGGACTCCGAAGAGTGGTGTATTCCGATACCGCTTGATAAGATGGGAAGGTGGACCTCGAAAGCCGCGATTTCGATCGAGGATAAGAGATTTTACAGTCATTGTGGAGTCGATTTTATAGCCGCGCTGAGGGCCGGATTTTACAATCTGAGGCCCGGCGGAGTTTTCTCAGGGGCATCCACCATTACGAGCCAGTTGATCAGGATCTCATACCCGAGAGAGAGGACATACCGGACTAAGATCGTAGAGTTTTTAAGCGCTATTAAGCTTGAACTTTATCTGAGCAAGGAGGAGATACTTGAGCTTTATTTAAACAGGGCTCCGTTCGGATCAAACATAAGGGGTATAGAGGCCGCGTCCAGGATATATTTCAACAAGAGCGCCAACGATCTCTCCCTTGCGGAGTCCACTCTATTGATATCCCTTTTGAAATCGCCAAGCCGGCTTCGTCCAGACAGGTTTCCTGACAGGGCGGAGAGGGCCAGGAACAGTAAGTTGCTCTTTTTGGCCGCAAGAGGGACGATCCCGGACGAGAACGCGTCTATCTCCCTGCGTGAGAGAGTTCAGCCGAGAAGATATAAGATGCCGAGGAACGCGTCGATGGCAGCGATGCACATCGAAAAGGTTTCCGGAGGAGAGAGAGTCGTAAAATCCACAATCGACGCTTCTCTGCAGTTGATGCTTGAGAAGAGATTACAGGAAGCCATCCTGGGGTTTCCCCCTAAGATTACATCCGCCGGCGTTATACTGGAGAATAAGACGGGAAGGGTGCTGGCTTATGTGGGCAATTCAAAGCACGGAACCTCAAGCGAGGGCTCGCAGGTGGACTGCGGCGATGCCCCGAGATCTCCAGGCTCGACTCTAAAGCCCTTCATATATACAATCGCTTTTGAGAGCGGAAAGCTGACGCCAAATTCTCTGCTTGCCGACACGCCGATTTCATTCGGCGGCGACACGCCGAGAAATTTCGATCTCCTTTACAGAGGACCGGTGAATGCCAGGAATGCCCTCTCTTCCTCGCTCAACGTTCCAGCCGTTAGGGTCCTCAGGTCGGTCGGTTATGACAGGGCGCTGAGCAGGCTGAACCTTATAGGGTTCAGATATATTTCAAAGGGCTCTTCTTATTATACGGATTCCCTGATACTTGGAGGTTGTGAGGCCACGCTCATCGAGCTGTCCAACGCCTATCGAACGCTCTCGAACTCCGGAACTCATTCCGGAGTCGTTTGGAGAGAGGGCGATGCCGTCATGACTCAGGAGGTATTCACCCCGGAGGCCTCGTTTCTGACGTCAGATATCCTGTGCGACGAGAGGCGCTTGATTCCGTTGTATCAGGATATCTTCGGAGACCAGAACAGAAGAATCGCGTTTAAGACCGGAACGTCCTATGGCCTTCGCGACGCGTGGTCGATCGGATACAGCGAAAAATATACTGTAGGAGTATGGATTGGTTCTCCATCCGGCAGGAGCGATTCTCTTCTGGTAGGATTGAAGTCCGCGGCCCCGGCGATGCTTGAAATTTTTAAGCAAGCGGAACCGCGCGCGGATATCTCAAGGAGAATACCGGAAGGAATATACAGGAGGGACGTCTGCGCGCTTTCGGGCGCTGTTCCCTCAAAGTATTGCCCGCATACTGTCAAGGGATATTACATCCGTGACGTAACGGACATCGAGATATGCAAAATGCATAAGGCAAACGGATCGGAGATCGAAATCATATGGCCTCACGAACTTAACGCATGGGCGCAGACGCACGCTTACAAAAAAACTTCGGTCTCTCAAGTAAAGATCATTCAGCCGGCGAGGTCGTCAAACTTCATCTTACAAAATGAAGGACAGAAAGAGAGGATTATGCTGAAAGCTGAAGGAGCAAATCAATATCACTGGTATCTCGACGGGAAATACGCGGGCTTTGACAGGGGAGACGGGCTGTTTATCGACGCCGGCGCGGGCAGTCACAAGGTCAACGTCCTTGCGGAAGAGAGAAACGACTCGGTATCGTTTAAAGTTGTCACGACAGAGGAGCTTCGAGACAGATTCACGGATCGCATGGGAAGGATCCTTGAATGAATTAGACTCATGAGAAGAGAGGAAACTGACTATGGATATAATTCGCGCTCCTTGGAGGATGGAGTATATAGACTCCGCAGGTAAGGGTGATGGGAAGTGTATCTTCTGCGAGTATCCTAAAATGAAGGCAGATGATGAAAATCTGGTCATCTCGCGCGGCCTTCACGTATTTTCAATGCTGAACAGATACCCTTACAGTTCCGGACATCTGATGGTGATTCCATACAAGCATACCTCTGATCTTTTGACGCTGACCGATGATGAAAATCTCGATCTGATGAAAATGTCACAAAAAGCCATCCTCGCGCTAAAAAGGGAGTTCAAGCCGGATGGATTTAACATCGGGATAAACCTCGGCAGAGTAGCGGGCGCTGGGATAGACACTCATATTCATCTGCATATCGTTCCTAGGTGGAACGGCGACACAAATTTTATGTCAGTCACGGCTGAGACGAAAGTCTTACCGGAGGCTCTGATCGTAACGTGGAAGAGACTGCTTGACTCGTGGAACAGCGTCCAGTAGAAAGAGACGAGACGGCATATCTCAGCGTTTCTCATGGTGCTGTTGCCGAGATCACCATAAAACGGTCGAAATTTATCTGCAATCTGAGGAGAGTTGGGGAGCGCGCTCAATTCGACTCCTTCATCCGAGAGATTACAGACCTTCACCCAAAGGCCAATCATCACTGTTGGGCGTATATCATCAGAAATCCATCGAAACAGGAACACTTCTCCGATGCGGGAGAACCCTCTGGCACGGCGGGCAGGCCAATACTAGGGGCGCTAAAGCAACACTCGCTGGAGAATTCCGCCGCGATAGTCTCCAGATACTACGGCGGAATAAAACTTGGGGTCAAAGGCTTGATCGATGCTTATCGAAACTGCGCGCAACTTGCCGTATCCTCGGCGTCGCTTAGGGCCTTCTCGCGTCATTCGCTCGTAAAATTTTCCGTCCCCTACGATTTATATAATTCTCTCCTGTCAATAATATCCAAGTGCAATATTCCCGGAAAACCGGCGAACATGGAGTTCGCGGAGCTGATCTCAGGGGAGATGCCAGTTCCTGATTCTCTTCTCGGCACATTTAGGGATAAGATTAACGAAATAATGCCGTCGAAATCTCAATATAATATAATTATTTCCAAGACTGATGACATGGAATTAATTTAAAAAACCCTGGAAATATTATACTCGTCAAAAGGACAGTACCCCCTTTATTGCCTGCTCAAGCACCTGTCCGCCAACCTGTCCTTTCACGTCGCCGTCGCCCCTCCGTTTTCCGCCTGGCCCGGTGGGGAATTCGAGCTTTATCTGAATCTTCTCCTTTTCTTTTTCTTTGGCGCTTCCTTCGCGTATTTCAGAGAGCTTTTCCGGCATCATCTCTGTTTTTACAGGTTCCGCGACGACGACTTTATTGAATTTTATATCGCCCGATCTGCCATCGACTACCATACTTATGTCCCTGAACTCGTTCTTTGAGAAACCGGTGATCGCGCCGCCGAGAAAATTCTGGATTATGGACTCCGTACCGGCGTCACTTGTCATAGCGGCGGAGAGCACCCCTTGCATTCCGGCGGCAAACGCGTTGAGAGCCCTGATGTTGACGTTTCCCACGCACGACATGCTGAAATTTCGATCTTCAATCCCTATGCTGCCGTCGATCATGACGTACTTGTAAGCAGGATCCTCCTGCGGCGCGGCTATTCTCGCGCCCGGCAGAATATACAGCGTCCGTCCGTCCAGGCTGAACGGCAGCGAGACGGATTGGAACCGGAGAGGTCTTCCGCCTATGAGCTTCGAAACAGCTGTCGCGCCGGAAAAACCGGAGATTTCGCCATCTCCGATTTCGAGAGTTCCATCGCCATCCTGCATACTGGTCCGGATGACATCGCCTCCAACCCTGAACCTCAACCCTGCCTTGCCCGTTATGCTTCCCTCCGAATCAGGCATCATATCCCTCAGAACATTCGATATATCGGCGCTTTTGACCTCTATCCTCCCTCCCCAGTTGGAGAGAGAGAGATCTTTAGCTATCTGAAAAGTTACATCCCCGTTATATGCTTTCGCGGTGGATTCCTCAACCAGAACAAATCCATCAGTAACCCAGAATGGCGCGTTGATATCGCTGAGTTGCAGACCCATTGCGGTAAGATTGGGAATCCTCACTGTTCCCTTCCCCATGAAGGAATCAATCGAACCGCCGCCTTCAAAGTCGAAGAAGAGCGATCCGCTTATGTTTTTCCTTGCGGAATCATCAAGAGAATAGGTGAGGCTTCTTATATCGACGCTCCTTCCGGTGGCCTTTACGTTAGCGTTCAGAGTTCCGCTCTTTGAAACGATCGCTCCTTCCGCTCTGATAAACCCTCTCCCAACAACCGCCCTCACGCTAGGGAACTTTATCTCGCTAAGATCGCCCGAGACATCGTCGAAGCGCACGAAGGGCAGAAACAATCCCATCGCCCTGACGCTGAGAAGCGACGCGCTGCCGGAGAATTTAGGCGACGCGACGGTGCCGGTAATATCGCCGCTGCCGCTTATAGTCCCCTGAAAGCCCTTGGAGGCGGGCAAAAATATTCTGGATACTCTCCCGATATCCGCGCTGGATATTGTGGCTCTTATGGAGAGGGGCATCTTCTCAGGAGAAGCCACTCCATTCATAACATTGCCAACGGTTCCGTCAATGCCTATATAACCGGAGTTCGTAATGGTTCTCAATTTTTCGAACTTGAGGTTTCCGTCGCTCAGCGTTACCGCTCCATTGAGGTCCGAGATCGACGCCCTGTTTGAATACCGCAGGTTCGAATCTTTAAAGAAGACACGCACTGACGGCACTGCCCCACCATTGGACCACAACCTCATATCCCCGACAAGATCCCCCGATATATCGCCCGATATAATGCCAGCTTTGACGAGGTACGATGGGTTGAAATTTCTAAAGCTTCCCTTTATGTCGTATGCCATCGGCCGATCTCCGGCAGGCGGGGTAATGCTGCCCGAAGCGCCGAGCGGCGTGTCCCCGTATCTGGCCGATAAGGATTTGATCTGGATTGAATCCATGCCGCCCTCGGCATTCAATTTAACGTCATCGAGCTCGACTCTTCCAAGGATGCCTAAGCTCGGCATCCGCAGGTTGACTCCAGCGATGGGGTTCTCTGTACTCCCGGAGACGTTCCACTCTCCGGATACTGTCCCGTTCACGGATAATTTGGTTATTTGAGGGATAAACGCGGAGAGAGCGCCGAGTTTCAATCCCGACAGACTCCCCTTGAAGTCAATCTCGGAACTCTCGCCCGCACGGCCCTGTCTCTGACTCCCCTTAACGGAGACGCGCGCTCCATTCAGCTTTGCGCTCGCCGAGGAGATCGAGATCCCCTCGCTTGAATAAACAAAATTAGCGTCCACATCCTCGCAGGAATTCACATCTCTGATCTTCATGCTGTCAAAACGCAGAGAACCAGAGACAATCGGAGACGCCGGAGAACCAGTGACTTTTGCCCTGACATCGCCAGCGCCCGATATGCCTAAGTCGGATATCTTCTGAAATTTCTTTCCAAGCTCATCAAGGGAGAGGGACGAGAGCGAAAGATCCATATCGACGCCGATATCGGGGGCAAGCCTCACCCCTCCGCTTGCCCTCATCTTCGAACCGAACACCCCTGCCGCGGCTTCGACCCCAATGCGCGCCGATTCCTTCACGACTATTCTTGCCCGAAAGTCGCTGAATTCAATGTTCTGGGCCGTCGCTTTCGACGAGACGATTCGAACTGGCCCAGATATTGAATTGATCGGTCCGCTCAGATCGCATGAGATGTAGTCCAGATCTCCGGAGAGAGAGTCCAGCCATTTGAAGACAGACGCCGCTTCCCTTGTTTTAAGCGATTCCATCTGAAGCCTCAGGGAGAGCCGCGGGACGTTCCCCTGCTGAAGCGAGACCGACGCGATTCCGCTGAGGTCGGCGCCAAATATCTTCGATCTCACATCGCTGAAAATAAACTTGTTTCCAGAGTATGAGACCTGACTCTCCAGTGATGAGAAGGGTATAACCCATATACTGCCGTTTGGGGATGAAATATTGCCGCCGGCGCTGAATCCATCCGATTGGGAGTACTTCACCCTTATCTTTCCGGAGTAAACGCCGGAGACGATCTTAGAGTTAAATGATGAGATCAGCCTGGATATCAGCGCCGCGTCAAATCTGTCCACATCGCACAAAAAATCGACGGACGGAGAGATCATCCCCCCGCCACTCACGGTCAAATCCCCAAAAGACAACTCAAGCTCTTCGGCAAGTATCTCCTTGCCCAATATCTCAATCCTTCCGCTAAGTACGATCTCGTCCTCCGCAAAGCGGCCGGATAGATCAATCTTGTAAGCATTCTCCCCTAAATCAATCTGTGCGCCGCTTATGGAAAACAATCCTCCGCGAGTTTCAATCTCGGAATCGCGCAAAACTAGACGAGCCAACGCGGGAGGAGCGGATTGTCCCTCCTTTCGCGCTGGGAGGCTGCCCGCAAGATCGTCGTAATTAGCTTTCAGTCCCGATATCGCCAAGACAGACAACTTTGGAGACGAAGAGAGAAGGGAGAGAAGATCTAAATTCAGCTCCAGCTCTCCGATCTCCGCTATTTTGTCTCCTCCGCGCGAAACGGCGGCGGTGGTCAATATTACCCCTGTCACAGGGTTCCCCTTCGCGTTCTCCACAGTTAACTCGTAACCGCCGATATCGCCGAGCGCACCCTGAAATTTCGACAGGACAAGCCCTGCTCCGAATGTAACTCCAGACAATATCTGATGTGATATTATCAATAAACATATCGGCAGAATAACAACCAACATGAAAAAAATTTTCCTTGAGCGCCGCAACTTCATACCTCCAACAGATCATGAGCGTATCTAAATGCTATCACCTCCGGGACAATTTGAACAGGGAGCTAACCGGCTCCTTTTTCGCGTATTATAATTATTCTGAGTTCTACTCTGGAGATCTTGGCGGTTCGTAGTTTGTGCCCATCAGTTTTTTCCAGTTAACACTGTCGTCAAGCAGGTTTGGGCATGTCGAATCGGGATAGAACCAATGCCTGCCAAGTCCAATCAGCACTTGCCACCAGTCGTTCACATCCGGGGGGACTATCTGCCCTTCATCTCCTATTCGCCTCAACTCCCGATAAACCAACGCTATTATCTGGTTTTCGTCGAGGCATGACGTAGTCTTTCCATAAAATTCAACTATGTAAAAGTACGAACACGCTCCCAGCTGGAAGAGCACATCCCTCCATTTTTCAGGCACTCGAGCCGTACGGGCAAGCACAATCCGCTTCTTGCTGCCGACAGACTTGTGATTTACCACGAAGAGGATCCTCTCGACATCAAGGTGCCGCAGCTCGTCATATTTTTTTATGAGGGAATCCGCTATGGGCCTGATGCGTGAGTTGCAGATCTCAAAGTCAAATTCATGGCTCGCTTCCACATTCGTCACTCCCCTTATCTGAATTCTGACCGGTGATGGCTTGCCATCGTGGATGGCTGTACAATCATATCAAAATCGCGCCTGACTCAATCGGATCTCTTCAAATTCTCCTCGCGCCTCAAAAACGGTTTAATCAGGTCTATCGGTATCGGAAAGATCGTGGTCGAGTTCTTGTCTACGGAGATCTCCCTGAGCGTCTGCAGATAGCGAAGCTGGAGCGTCATGGGCGAGCGCTCCATGGTCTCTGACGCCTGAGTCAGCTTCTCGGCCGCCTGCAACTCTCCCTCGGCCGCGATGATCTTCGCGCGGCGCTCGCGTTCGGCTTCGGCCTGCCTCGCCATCGCCCGCTTCATTCCATCCGGGAGCTCCAGCTCCTTTACCTCCACGGCGCTGACCTTGATGCCCCACGGGTCGGTTCTCTCGTCAATTATCTGCTGCAGCTCGATGTTTATCTTGTCCCTGGCGGACAGGACCTCGTCGAGTTCAGCCCTGCCTATCACCGACCTGAGCGTCGTCTGGGAGAGCTGACTCGTCGCCATTATGTAATCCTCGACCTCGACCATCGACCTGGCCGGTTCCAGTACTCTGAAGTATACGACAGCGTTTACCTTGATTGGAACATTGTCCCTCGTTATGACCTCCTGCACCGGCACATCGAGCGTCACCACTCTGAGGTCCACGCGCAGGGCGCGATCTATCATAGGGATTACATACACTATCCCGGGCCCCGAGGAACCCCACAGCCGTCCGAGGCGAAATATCACGAGCCTCTGAAACTCGGGAACTATATTGATGCCGGCTACCAGAAATGTAATGAGCATCACGCCGATAACTATTGTCAGTGGAAACCCCATCTTTTACATACCCCCATCATTAGTTTAAGGAAAATTTTCGCTCGCGCCGAACCAAGAAGAGCGATGCCAGTTAACTGTCCGCACTCCTGACCGGTTTCACCCGCAGGGTCATGGAATCGACTCCCATCACCTCCACCTCGTCACCCGGCGAGAGGACGAAGCGGCTCTCCACGGGTTCGACCCTCCAATACTCGCCGTGGATGAACACCATCTTGGCGGTTCCGTCGGCATTCAATATCCTTGCCCTCTCGCCCTTCAACCCATCAATGCCAGATACAGGCCTCCGGCGCAGGGCTTTGGAGGCCAGAAACACGATTATCAGAAAGATAACGCCCTTCATGACGGTCACGGCGATAATGAGGCTGGAGGAGACGCGCAGGAGCTCGCCTCCCGGCGCGTCGTACAGCATGAGGCCGCCGAACAGCGCTATGCCGATGCCCAGCGCCGCGAACACCCCGACGCCTCCAACCAGGAGGTCCGCCGCGATCGCAGTGACGCCGCCGGCCAACAGTGCCAGGCCTGTCAGATTGACAGGAAGAATGCGGAGTCCGTACGCGGCGGCAAGCAGAAGCGCCACGCCGCATGAGCCCATCAGATATCCCCCTGGAACCCTCATCTCTATAATTATGAGGAAAATGCCGGCCAACAGCGCGAAATACGCTATCTCTGGATTGGAGATGATACCGAGCGCGCGGAGCCTCGGCGACATCTCGACGCGCGATATCTCGCGGTCATCGAGCGAGATATTTAACAACTTGCCGCCAACTTCCACCAGACGGCCATCCAGGGCATTCAGAAGCTCGTCCTCGTTGGAGGCCATAAGATCGATGACGTTGCGGTCGAGCGCCTCTCGCGCCGTAAGCGAGACGCTCTCCCTGACCATGGATTCGGCCGCTTTCACATCGCGCCCCCTCTCCTCCGCGAATGAGCGCATCTTCGCGGCAAGGTCGTTGGTGATCTTTCTGTCGATCTCGGAACCTCCCTCGCTGCCGCTTACCCGTACCGGATGTGCCGCGCCCGCGTTCGTCCCGGGCGCCATCACGGCGACATGAGCGGCCTGCAATATGAACGCGCCGGCCGACGCCGCCCTCGCTCCTGATGGAGCTACCCATACCACCACCGGAAAATCGGCATCCGCTATCATCGACATTATGTTCGACGTCGAATCGACGAGCCCGCCCGGAGTGTCGATCCTTATCACCAGTAAGGCGTTTTCGGATTTTCCAGCGGCATCGAAGACATTTTTCATGTGCTCCTCCATAGGAACCCCTACCACGCCATTGATATCAGCGATGAAAACTGTGGTCCTCCCCATCCTTTTCACTGCGGCGCTGGACTCCGCCGGCGCGGAACGATAGACATCTCCAATCGCGGCGGTCATCACCGTGAGCGGCAAGAAGAGGAGCAGGGCGCAGATCGCGAATGGGAGAATCCGCCGAAATAGATTTGGAATCAGAATTTTTTTATTCATTATTATCTCCAGCGCCTCAGAGGCCGCCCGCTCCCCTTCCGGTATATTTCCTCAATCCGGGGTTCTCTCAAAGACACGGTTTGATCCCGGCCTCGTACAGGAGCCCAACAGTGTAGAACATGCTCTTCTCCGTCAGCAGCAGTGGGATATCGTTCTCCACAGCCTGCGAAACAGTCATATCCGGAGGTTGTTTCCCGTTGACGAAGAGAACCGCTGGTATCTCCATCAACTGGGCCGTCTCAAGCGTTTCGAAGCAGGCAGAGCTCGTTATGAGCAGCGCGCCGGGGTAACAGAACGCGATTACGTCGCTCATGAGGTCGCTTGCGTATGCGTAAGGCACGGAGACGGACTCCAGCTTTTCCATTCCGCAGACCGCCTTCGCGTCCAGGATGGCGACAATATCGTTCAACGTCAAATGGTTCAGCCTCCAAACATTCAATTTTTTCTCTACTCGGACACCTCTGACGAAAAGACTTCGACGCGTCCGAACGACCGAAACTCCCTGTTCTCTATCCTGAGTACGCCAAAACCTCTGGAGACAGGCCGATGCGTCCTCGGGTCTATCGAAATATTCTCGTCCATAAGAGGAATCTCACTCACGTCTGAAAGAGCGCGCGCAAGAGGCAGCATCCCATCGGATGCCGTTTTAATGTGAGCGGAGATAACCCATTTAGCGAGGGCAAAGGCCTTCGCCGCTATCACATGATCCTCCGGGCCAATGTTCAATATGTCCCGCACCTTGATCTCCAGGAGTCTCCTCCCCTCCTCGTTTCTCGCAAGGAGGACCTCTTTATCCACAAGTATCAATCCCTCCGCGTCGAGGAGTATCCGATGTTGATTCCCGGCGTAATACACGGCCGACGTTCTCGAGCTGATGTGGATAGTTCTCCAGATGGACAGAGTGGCCATCGCGTCGAGCCAGCACGTAAAGATCTCGACCCCCCAAGCCTCCGCGTTTCTCACCTGGGAGTTGAACTGATCCTGCCTGTAAGCCGTAACGGACATATCTACAGCGCTGATTCCCCTGGATGTAAGAAAACCGGTGCTCAACCCCGCGCCCTTAGCGAGCTTCGCCGACATCATATCGGTCATCACCGCAACGCCTTTCGGGGGGCGCTCAGCCGCGGCCACCTCCGCGAGAGCGTTGGCGCGGGCAAAGTACGGCAAATCCAGCGCGAAAAGATATGGATTCGCCGCGCCGGTCACGCCGTCGATAACGGCCAAATCCTCTCCGCCCGCGAAGACGACCGCCGGCCCCTTTGACGAACAGAGGCTAAGGAGAACATCGTCCATCTCACCGCCTCCGAAGCTGACTATCACCCTGACTCCCATAGCGCGCCATGTCGTCAGGCGTTCCTTCAGTTCGGCAGGCTGAGAGACGCTCGAGAACATGAACGTAACCTCCCTCCCCCTTATAGCGTCCCGTTGAGTCGAGATCTCTCTCTCCGCAGCGCGCATCGCGGCCTTCACGGACCTGCCACGCGGGCTCTCCCAGCCCTCAGGGGGTGATACTACGACAACCGGCCACGCCCAACCCTCCCTGACACCAGACAGACCGTCATCCTGGGGCTGACCTTTTGCCGCGCTGGAGATCCCCGGAGTCAGGCAGAACAACAACAAAAACGCGGTCAAAAAGGATAATAGCCTTATTTTGGACATAGCTTCAAGATAACGCGTCAAATTACACCGCCCCCTCTCTAACAAGGAATTATGCCCGCCTGGATTTTAGGCCCTATTTTTATGCCTCGTTCCCCTGAAATCGAACCGGCATTTAATAATCGGCGCTTCTCCCAGGACTACTCTTTAGCGAGTCTGATCGCCTCCTCGAGGTCTATGCTCCCCTCGTAAAGAGCTCTTCCGACGACGGCTCCGGCAATGCCTATCTCCTTCAGCCTCAATATGTCATCCAGCGTTGTCACACCGCCAGCGGCGACTATTCTAATGGTGTCGCTGACCAGCGGCCTGTATATCTCCATGTTCGGGCCGCTGAAAGTCTCCTCGTCATCCACAGAGGAGACCAGAAACGTTCTGAATCCGACGGAATAAAGCCTGGCGAGGCACGTATTTGGCGTCATCCCTGTGGGTTCGTACCACCCCGACACCATAACCCTATTTCCTCTCACGTCTATCGCGGGCATGAGCGTCATCTCAAAGGTCTGATACAGCTCCTTCGCCATATCGTCCCTTTTGAACAGAATGCTCCCGACCACAACTCTCCACGCGCCGGCCCGTATGGCGTCCGTTATGGCGGACCTGCTGCGAAGACCTCCCCCGTACTCCACGAACATACCGAGCCTGCCGATCTTCGACAAAATGTCGAGGTGCCTGGGATAGCCCATCTTCGCGCCTTCCAGGTCGGTCACGTGCAGGTGAGTACACCCCTTCTGCGCAAAGGACTTTGCGACGGTGTAAGGATTGTCATCATACGCGGTCTCGATTCCAAAATCGCCTTGGGTGAGTTTCACAACTTTACCCTTGTAAAGGTCCATCGCCGGGAGGATAATCAAATATCCTACTCCCCCTTTACGCTTAGCTCAATATCGTCAGGCACAATCCCAATCACGTCAGATCGTCTTCCGCGCGTTCCCAGATGACTCTAATCCCGTCGCCTCGTCATATCAAGGAAATTATTGCGCGTGCGTCGTTTTTGATGATATCATGAGGAATATAAAGCCGCAACCGGAGCATGGAAGATCTGTGTTTATCCTAAAGACGACACGACGGCGCTCGCCGATTCCATTGCGAGAGATTCGGACGCCGCGGGCGACAGTTCTTCGGAATGTGGTTATGTTGGTTTGTCTCCCGTTTGGATAGCGCCAAGGGGAGATTGTACTCTGAACGCGTCTGAGAGGCGCTGTCAATAATCTATGGGGAGGTCAGGATAAAAATATGGGAGACGAGACTGCAAATAATCACTACTTCAGGAGATTGGTAAGGTCGGAGGTATTGTCGCTGGAGGAGTACTCGGCCGGTCCGGCGTCCGATTCGGAGGGAGCCGTCCGAATATCCGCCAACGAAAACGGATTTGGTCCCGCGCCAGCTGTGCGCGACGCCGTCATGAGCTATATCAATGCCGGGCCGGGGCTATACAGATACCCGAACAGCAGCTGCGGGGTTCTGAGGGATGAACTGTCCGGAAAACACGGTCTTCCACCCGAGTGGTTCCTTGTGGGCAACGGCCTTGACGATGTGATAAGCATCATAGGGATGACATTTCTCGATCCGGGCGACGAAGTTCTGCTGCCGGCATTGAGCTTCGTGATGTACGAGAGCGCGGTCAGGCTCCCCGGAGCCAACCCGGTGATGATTCCAATGAAGCCCGACATGTCCATCGATGTCGCGGCAATGGCCTCCTCAGTCACAAGCGCGACAAAGATGATCATACTGTGCAGTCCGAACAACCCAACAGGAACGATAGTGCGCACCGGCGAGTTCGTCAATCTGCTGGATGTTCTCTCCTCGATGCCCGCACAGCCGCTTGTGGTGATTGACCAGGCCTACGCTGAATTCGTGGATTCCGGGGAGGACTACCCGGACGTCATAGGCGGCATAGGAGACCATAACAATATCATAGTCCTTCGGACATTCTCCAAGATGTCGGCCCTCGCCGGCCTGCGCATAGGCTACGCCATCGCTCACCCCACCCTCTTGAGCTACATGTACAGGGTCCGCCACCCCTACTCGGTCAACACGCTGGCTCAAGTCGCCGCGCTCGCGGACATCCGGGAGGAGTCCGCCGCCCAGCATAGATTGGCGGCAAAAAGATCCATCGCCGCGAGCAGGGAGAGGCTGGAGAAGTTCTTCGAGGAAGAGGGAGTCTCGTTCGTCCGCTCGTACGCGAATTTTGTCTTTGCGCTCTATGACCTGGAGGTCGAGGATCTCGCCAATATCTCGGCCGAGATGGCCTCTGAGGGCATCTTTGCCAGAACCCTGCGTTACAACGACTCGGACGCGCAGAAGGCAGGAATGAGATTATCTATCGGTACGGACGAGGAGAACGAGCGGCTTATAAAGACTCTGCGGACGATATTACGGAGGCGCCGCGAAAAGATCTCATCCGCCCGCGGCAGACAAGATACGACGTCATGAGCGCCAGCAAGGCGCTTGTTCCGAAGACCGCGTCAAAGCCCGCGAAGGTGAAGGATCCGGGCGTGATAGGAATGGTCATGGCGGGGGAAGCGGCTTTCAACTCGAAGAGCGGAGAACTGCTCCTGCTCCCTGAGGGCGAGTCCAAGATGAGAGAACTCTCATCCAGAATAGCGTCGCGGCTCTTCGACGATTGCGGTATTCAGCGCGTCGACTGCGGAAACGACGCGGCGCTGTTTTCGCTCGCCGAGAGGTACGTCCGGGAGTGGGGCGACGCGGCGACCGCCTTTCTGGAGACGAGGGGCAGGTCCCTGAGAGTGATCGGATGGTCGCGCGGCCTTGCTGAGTCGGATGCCGCGGCGGACGCGATAAAATCGGCGTTGGCGACGATACTTGGCGACGTGGGTCTCCGGTCTGTCCGGGAGGCGATCCCGGACGGGAGAATCTCCTCGTCTCTGGCCTGCCTGTCGGAGGCGGGCTCCATCGCTTCGAGAGACGCCTTCGCGTGCCTTGATTGCGGCGAGTTCTTCCTTCCCGACTCACCGCTTGATTTCGCCATATCCCAGCCAGGAGAGGGAGAGGCGGACCTGGCCGTCACCGAGATCCCAACGCCGGGCGCCGACACGATACAGAAGCTCTGCTCTCAACTTAGCGTCGATGTGTCCCGCACGATAAAGGCAATGCTGTACGTCGCGTTCGACGCGTCATCCAAGCCGTGCCCGACGGCGGCCTTCCTGCGAGGAGACTTAGGCGTCAGCATGAACAAACTCACGGCGTGGCTCGATAGAGAAAGAGGGCTGAGCGAACCGAGAAGCGCCCGTACATCCGAACTGGCGGAGATGTTCGGTCCAGTGGCCGGTTACTGCGGTCCGGTTGGAATGCCCGACCACGTAATTACCGTGGGCGACAGGAGCATAACGGGCTCAAAAAATATCGTAGCTGGAGCGAACCGTCCCGGATATCACCTGACAGGCTGCTGCCACGGCAGGGACTTCCGCCCTCCCGAGGCTGATATCGCAATGTTCTCCGACGGTTCTCCCTGTCGATGCGGAGGCCGCGTCAAACCAGTCACCCTGAGGGAGTGCGGCGCCATAATGTCTGGGCGCGCCCCAAAGATCCTCTCGTTCAGGGATCGGGACGGGCTCAACGAGTTTCCGGCGAGGTACGAGGCCTATATTCACCTCGACCGGCTGCTTCTCTCCAGGTATCGCTGATGATGCCTATTCGAGTTCAACGGGCTGTTGATATATATACTTTATAGGTCTTTGATTTCAAATTGGTATTGAGGCGGATGGGGGGCCGCGTTCCGTACTCCGCCGCGAAATGGCAATGGGGTGACTTTATGGAATATATAGTGAAAAGAAGACAAGACCTCAAAACGGGCGCCTGGACAGGAGGGAGAACGACTGAGCTGTTTATCTGCCCTCCAGAGGCAAGACTAGAGCTCAGAAACTTTATCGCGCGCGTATCCTCCGCCACTGTTGAACAGGATGAGTCGGAGTTCTCTGATTTTTCGGGGTTCGTCAGGCATATCATGCCTCTTGAGGGCAGGATGAAGCTGGTTTTCGGCGATTCCAGGAGCGTAGATCTTGGGACATACGAGTCTTACACTTTCGATGGCGGGATACCGGTCAAGTCGTTCGGAAGATGTGTCGATTTCAACCTCATCCACACTCCTGACTGGAAGGGAAGTCTCTGGGCCGTCTCGAACTCTGGAACGTTCACCTGCGATCCTAAGGGGTTCGCCGTGTTTTTCGCCGTTCGCGACGGAGTTTCCGTAGCGGCGGCCACGGATGACTGCACGGGATACGCCGAAGTCTTAAATTACGGAGACCTTTTTCTCATGTCACCGTCGGATTTCAAGCGCCGAGGATTGAGGATCCGCGGTGAAAACGCGGTCGGGGAGATCGTAATGGTCATGGCGACGATTCATCCGATGCGGTAGATTGAGACTGAAGCCGCGGAAAGACGAAGGAGAGCGTCTCCAATATACTGTGGCAGGCGTTCTGCTTCCGGCTCGGGCGAATTCCCATGGACAGCCCGGAGAGGAGCTTTCCGTTTTGTCCTCCGCTGGGTCCTTCAAGAGAGGGAAGATCACATCCGATATATAAATATGGAGCGCTGAGGGAGGTGATGCCCGGAATGGATATGAGTTTACTGAGCAGCATTAACGAGTCGCAGCAGGCCGCGACAAACGTCAGGATCGGTACAGCTGTCATGGCAAAGGTTCTCAACACAACCTCGGATCTGCAGATGGACATGGTAAACAAGTTGCTCGGAGAGTCGGGCATCGGGCAAAATATCAACATCGTGGCTTGACCGCGCTCCCAGACCACAAAGACCCCCCTTGCCCAATCGGCCAGGGGGGTCTTGACGGACAGTAAATCAGCCTTTAACGCCGGTATGGAATAGGGCGCATTATAGTGACCGGCAGAGGCATCAGCTCTCCTTCGAACGCAGGTTCGTATGACGCCACCTGGCGCTCATTCTGTAGAAGTTATCGTGCCCCCGCTTTCCTCCTTTATCCTGCTCCGCGAGACGCCGCTCCGCGTAACGGGAGAACTTCACAAAGGGAAGTCCGAGGATAAGATATATGAGCGCCACCATGATTCCGGGACCGAAGTAGTCGTAGTACGCCGCGGCGAGCTGGCCGTAAGCCTTCGTCAGATCCACCATCGTGATTATCGACACGAGGGATGAATCCTTCAAAAGGGAGATGAAGTCGTTCGTTATCGGCGGAATCACGACCCTTATGGCCTGCGGGAGTATTACCTCTCTCATGGCCTGCCATCGCGTCATTCCGAGCGCGAGCGCGGCCTCCCACTGTGTGCTCGGTATGGCGAAGAGCCCCGACCGGTATATCTCCGCCTCATAGGCGGCGTAGTTGAGCCCGAGGCCTACAGCGCCGGCCCAGAAGGGAGAGAGCTTCACTCCGATACTCGGCAGCCCGTAGAATATGAAGAAGAGCTGTATCAGAACCGGAGTGCCTCTCATGAACTCAATGAACGCCGTAGCGGCCGCCGCCGCCCACCCCGGCGCGAAGACGCGCGCTATGGCCAGGCCAAGCCCAAGCGATATAGCTATGAACATTGCCGTTATCGAGACCTTCATGGTCACGATCGCCGCCATTCCGAAGTCGGGGAGAAATCCGGCGTAACGTTCGAGCCGCGCCGAGAGGGCGACCTCTGGGCGGTGGGTCTCCGCCCACTCGTTATAGCGTGTCATCTCGACAGCGCGCGGGCTGTAGTCGTTGAACTCGGCGGCCATTATCGGGCTCCAGAGGTTCCACGTGTCGTATATCTCGCGCAGTCTTCCGGTGTCGCGCAGATGGACCAACGCCTCGTTTATATCGCGGAGCAGACCGCTGTTCTCCTTGGTAACGGCTATCGCGTACGTGATCTCCCCAATGGGAGGACCGATGAACTTTATCTCTGGGTTGAATCCAGCCGAGTATATCGCTATCGGAGAGTCGAAGAGGGCGGCGGTGAGGCGGCCGTTTTGCAGATCCTCGTATGTGTTCGCTTCGACGATGTATGTGCGTATATCGACGTCGCCCAGCTCCTCCAGAACCATCTGGGCATAACTATCCTTCAGTGTGCCGACGACCTTGCCCCGGCAGTCCTCGAGACTGGAGATGTCGAGATTCTCCTTTCGGACCGCGAGCTGGAGGAACGTCTTGTAATACGGGATCGAGAAGTTGACGGCCTCCTCGTGTTCGGGCGTGACCTCGAGCCCGTTAATCGCCATGTCGTACAGTCCGCGGGTCAGGCCAGGGATGAGGTTGTCCCAGGCATTGTTGACGTAGACTGTCTTTTTGCCCAGATACCTCGCTATCTCGTCCACAATATCGACCTCGAAGCCGATCAGCTCGTCGTGATTCTTGGGGTTGGGGAACATAAACGGAAACCCGCCCTCCGAATCGCCGCCCCAGCGAATTACGTTATTTTCGTCGCCGGTCGCGGCGCCCGCGGGCGAGATGACAGACGCCAACAGCACCGCCAGCGGCGCGATCAAGAAAACCGCTCTCCGGAGACGAGACGCGGGTCTCTTCAAAACGAGCGGGATCATCAGCACGCTACCGCCATTCCAGTGAAGTGGCGCAAGAACTCCTTCGTTCTTGGGTTCCTGGGCTGGGTGAAGAGGACGTCTCCGTCGTCATATTCGACAATCTCCCCCTTGTCGAGAAATACTATATAGTCCGACGCGTCTCTGGCGAACTGCATCTCGTGAGTCACAATGATCTGGGTCATTCCCTCGGAGTCCAGATCCTTCATAACCTGAAGCACCTCGCCAACCAGCTCCGGGTCGAGCGCGGACGTCGGTTCGTCGTAGAGCATCACCTTGGGATTCATGGCCAGAGCCCTTGCTATCGCCGCTCGCTGGCTCTCGCCTCCGGAGAGGGTCGATGGATATTTGTTCGCATACTCCTCCAGCCCGACCTTTTTGAGCTGCTTCATCGCTACCTCTCGCGCGGCGTCGGGACTCATCTTCTTTACAACCATAGGGGCGAGTGTCACGTTCCGCAGAACAGTCTTGTGAGGAAATAGGTTGTTGTATCCCTGAAATACCATGCCAACCTCGCCTCGTATCTTGTGAGCCGCGTCGAGCATGACTTCGTTCGGCCTCTGGTCCGGGCGGTCTCTTTTGAGCTCCACATCCCCCACCCTGAGATAACCGGAGTCAATCAGCTCCAGGCAGTTAAGGCAGCGGAGCAGAGTTGACTTGCCACAGCCCGAGGGACCTATTATCGAGACGAGATCCCCCTCCTTTATATTTATGCTTACGTTATTTAGAACGCCTCCATCATCGTTAAAGCTCTTGCGGAGATTTTTGATAACAATGAGAGACTCCTCAGGAAGATTTACCATAGTCAACGAACCTCCTTAAGTATAGGCAGCGAATCTCTTATAAAGTTATTGCACGGTGGGCAAGATTTAAAAGTCGAATACCGAACTCACCGTCGGAGCGTCGTCGATTGGATGGCTGACATGTATGAATCCCAGCGGAGTGCGCATGGGGATGGGAAAGAACAAATAAAGCCCGCGCGGCCGGACATCCGGATAATTCGCGCGAACCTTCTGGAAAGCTGAGTTATTTTGTCGCGGATTGTGAATACTGCTATAACATTATGCCGAAATGATCTCGTCGAATTTCGGCCCCGGCCAAGCCTGCCAACCCGGGGTTTTTTCAACTTGGTCTCACCCCCTCTCTGATTTTGAGAAAACGCCGATCAGATCACCGTGACGGCATCCTGCCGTTTCGGATACAAGTTCTCTCAAGGTCTTAGCCTTACCCATCGAGCCTCTGACTTTAAATCAACGTCTCTCCAGTGAAAATATTTAGGTTATTTTAAAACCTTTGCTCCGATATTGCAATGGCCAAAACACGTTTGTGTCACTCGTCTGTGATAATGTCCTCCCATAGAAAACACGTAAAATTCTTAGTCCAGAATCGGCGATAGTCCTTGGCGGGGCGTTATTTAGCAAGTAGTCCTGTCATGTCGTTGAACCTTTTGATCAGGGCGTCTATTTTGACAATCGCCTCGCGGCTCGGCACGCCCTCATGAATCTTTTCGCCGTCCACGAAGAACGTTGGCACGTAGTAGTAATCGAAGCGTCCGGCGTACTCCGGTTCCTTTGTCTCGTCGGTGATTTCTATATCGACCGCGCCGAACTCCGGCCGCTCGGAGCATATCTCCTTCATGAGCGCCCGGGCTCTTTGCAGTGAGGGCACGTCTCCATAATAAACATCTTTACCTCTTTCACGACGAACAACTCCTCTTTCTCTTTACTTTGGAACACTGATATCTCTTATTTCCGAATCACCGTGTATCTATCGCACTGTTTTTAGAGCGAGAGTACGTCTTTTTCGTTTAGTCCGGTCATTTCGACAATGTCGCTGACTGACATTTTGCGGGCAAGCATTCTTCGAGCGACCTCAAACTTGCCTTTCTCCACGCCCT
>JAIRWR010000061.1 GCA_031268885.1 Synergistaceae bacterium | reverse complement strand
CATAGGTGACGGGAGCGGTGACAACAGGGTTGCCACGGCGGCCCACAACGCGATAAACAGCCCTCTGATGGAGACGCCGATGATAGGCGCGAAGGGGGTTCTGTTCAACGTGTCCGGGGGAGCGAATATCGGTATTCACGAGGTTCAAGAGGCGGCCGAGATCATTAACAACGCGAGCCACGATGACGCGTTCATCATCTGGGGCCACGTCTTCGACCCCGAGATGGACGACTCGGTGAAGATAACCGTCATAGCGACCGGCTTCGACGGGGTTCCGGCGGGCTTTATTGACAACACGAAACACGGCGAACGGACAAAGCGGGAGAAGGACCTACCGTGGAGCGCGGAACCGGTGTCACGGCAGGCGCCGCAGCCTCAGCCTAAAGCGCCGGCCGTGAAGAGGCGGCCGGAGATGGGGGAGGCGGACGTCAAGGTCGCGAACACACAGCAGACGCCGTCATCCTTCACGGACCAGGACGGCATTTTCAGTTCGAGCGGGGTTCCGACAAATCAGCTCGACATACCGTCTGTTCTGAGAAGAAAAAAATCAAAAAAATAACGTGGGCCTCGTGGATGGCCTATCGGATGGAGGAACAATCGACGGGAGACGTTCCATCTGGAGGCGATGTGTCCTGCGCGTTGTTTTTCCCCGCGGATTACTCCGTCGGGATGTCCAACCTCGGTTATCATTACATATACAGGAGGCTGGCGGAGCTTAGGGTTAACGTTGAGAGATTCTTCGCGCTCCCTATACCGTACAGGTCGGTTGAGAGCGACACCCTTCTGGAGCGCTTTCCGATTATACTCGCGAGCATATCGTTCGAGGGAGATCTCCCGCTTGTCATCGACTGGCTCAGGTCGGGCGGCATCGATCCGTCGAGGAGGAAGCGGCCGGGGAGGGCTCCAATCGTCGGAGCGGGCGGGGCGATTACATATATAAACCCCTTGCCGCTCTGCGGGATATGTGATTTTATAGTGCTTGGAGATGGCCTTCCAGTTTTGGACTTTCTGGCGGAGACGCTGAAGAGAGCGCGCTCAAAGGAGGAGGCCTTAGAGCGGCTGGCGGAACATCCTTCAATACTGGTTCCGCGCGTTCACATAGACCGCGGTATCCGCGGGAGGCTGGAGACGTCGAAGAGCCCAGATATTTCCGCTGAGTACGGGCACGGGCTCTGGGTCACTCCGAGGACTACTTTTGGCGGGACGCTTCTCGTAGAGCTTCAGAGAGGTTGTTTCAGGAGATGCGCGTACTGCGCGCTTCCTAACTGCTTCAAACCGCCGAGGCAGAGGGATGTCGAGTCCGTGAAACGAGATATAATGGCAGCGTCGGTTCGCTGCGATTTCAGCCAGGTGGGACTCGTCACCCCGGAGGCGGGGGATTACGGGGATCTGAACGATCTTCTGTCGTTTTTGGAATCCTCTGGCTATGGCGTCTCGTTTGCCTCCCTAAGGGTCGATAACTTGACGGAGAGAGCGGTTAGGGCATTGGCGCGCGGTGGAAGGCACAGTGTCACGATCGCGCCGGAGAGCGGAGACGACGAACTGAGGGCCGCCTGCGGCAAGCGTTTCACCAACAAGGATATCATAGAGAAGATGAGTATGGCCAGGGAGCATGGAATAATCGACGTCAAGCTTTATTTCATGATAGGCCTTCCCGGAGAGGGCGACCGGCATATAGCGTCGATCGCGGATCTCTGCGGGAAGCTGAGGAACGCTACGGGCCAGAACCTCACGGCCGGGGTATCGCCGTTTGTGCCGAAGCCCGGCTCCGAGTGGGAGGAGATGGACTTTGCGGGAGAGAGGGAGATAAAGCGCAGATACTCTCTCATGTCGAGGTCGCTCAAAGGGCTCCGGGGGATCAAGCTGCGGAGCGCGAGCGCGCGCGGGGCTGGGGCGGAGTACGCTCTGGCGTGGGCCGACAGCGAGGCATCCGAAAGGCTTGCGATGGGTGTCCCGCTGAAGGACGCCGTGTCTGAGGTCAAAAGGAACTCCGCCGCGAGAGAGCTCGAACGTCTGCGGCGCGGAGTTCGTTAAAAACGTCTGACAGTCAGAATGAGGAGGTACCGTTATGTCAGCGACTACCAGGAGATCGAGAAACTACAAGGAAAAAAGCTCGATGTTCACCTTCGGTCACTTCGCCCTGCCCTTGGCGGCGGTGGTGGCGCTCGGATTGTTATTTTTCGGAATAAAGCTCTTCTTCCTCGCGCCTCCCGATAAGATGGGAACAGCCGCCCCTGGCGTAAAGACTGCCGCGGCGCCTGAGGCTGGCGTCGAACTCGAACCGATTCGGATGAACACGGGGTGGGATAATCCGGACGTTGACATCGATGACGCTCAGCCGGAAGGGGTGATCATCGGCGTGACAGACCGGACGCCATCCGCCCCCACTCCGTCACGGGAGAGGGGCGAGAGCATAACCCTGGCAGGTCCGATCGGCGTGGCGGAAGTCGTTACGCGCCGGGCCGAAAATAGTGAGAAGCCGGCAAGCAAGACCGAAACGCGCCCAAATCGCGCCGTGACGCCAAAAGCCCCCTCATCGCCGGTAAAATCCGATTCCGGCAGATGGGCGGTTCAGGTGGGGGCGTTTGTAAATCAGAGCGGCGCGACAACTATGGCGGAGCAGGTGAACAGACTGGGCTACAAGGCGACCGTGTCGAGATCGGACGCGTCCGGAAAGACGTATCACAGGGTCAGGGTGATGGCTGGCAATAATAGGGAGAGCGCTAACAAGCTCGCGGCCGAACTGGAGAGAAAGGGTTATCCGGTCGCTGTTGTCCCGGCTCAGTAGGACCGACAGGAGATAACAGGAGAGAATGTCCGAAATAGTGGATCGTCTCGGGCGGAGAATTGATTACGCCAGGATTTCAGTCACGGATCTATGCAATCACCGGTGCGTGTACTGCATGCCCCCGGAGGGAGTCTCCCCGCTCGACCACTCGGAGATAATGCGTTACGAGGAGATTACGTACCTGTGCGGCATACTCGCCGGGATGGGGATAAAGAAGATAAGATTCACCGGTGGCGAGCCCTTTGTCAGGAAGGGGATGCCGGACTTCCTCCGGGACTTCAGACGCGCTCTTCCTGATATATCGCTCTTTGTTACCACGAACGGAACACTTCTGTCCCATTTCGCGGAGAGCCTGGCCGGTCTGTCCCTCTCAGGCATGAATATAAGCGTCGATACGTTAAACCCGGAGAGATTTACCGACGTGACCAGGGTTGGCAATATCCGTGAGGTTATTGGCGGAGTTATGGCGGCTTGCGGATTCGGAATACCGAGCATAAAGATAAACACGGTTCTCATTCGCGGCTTCAACGAGATGGACATGTGGGATGTCCTCGAATTCGCGTGGAGCGTCGGGGCCATTCCGAGGCTGATTGAGTTTATGCCGCTGCTCGACGGTGCGTGGGAGGCGAGAAAATTTATCGGTTCGTCCGAGATATTGGAGATCCTTGGTTCGCGCGGAAGATGGAGCCAGGCGCGAGACGGGGGAAGGGACGGCGACGCTCCCTCCCAGGCATCCGGTCCCGCGGTCTACTACGTCAATGAATCAGACGGAAAGATGGTGGGCATCATAAGCGCGGTCTCCAATCACTTCTGTTCCAGCTGCAACAGGCTGCGAATCACCGCCTCCGGTTATATGAGGGCGTGTCTTTTCAGCACGTCAGAGAGGCCGCTTCTTCATCTGATCAGGGAGGGCGATTCGGAGTCAATAAGAGACGAAATACTCGACTGCATCGGGACAAAGCCGGACCGATGGGATAAGTCGCGAGGCGGCCGTCGTTACATGTCGAGGATCGGAGGGTAGCCTGGAACATGAGCGAGTGGAGTCACTTTGACAGCAATGGGAGGCCGATAATGGTTGACATTGGAGACAAGCCGCCGACGCCGCGCTCCGCGATAGCGGAAGGATGGGTGGATCTGCCGGAAGCCGTATACGACGCGATCAAAAGGGGCGCGGTTTCGAAGGGCGATCCGGCAGCGGTGGCTGAGATCGGCGGAATAATGGGAGCGAAGAGGACCTCTGAGCTGATCCCGCTCTGTCACGGAATAAGATTGGACAACGTGAGCGTCAGGTGCGAGATCCCTGATGGCGAGAGGTCCCTGCGCATAGTCTGCGAAGCGTCAGCCAGAGAACCCACAGGAGTCGAGATGGAGGCTCTGACGGGCGTGAGCGTGGCCGCTCTCGTCTTCTACGATATGTGCAAAGGTATCGACAAGAGGATGGTCATAAGGGACGTGAGGCTGCTCAAGAAAACGGGCGGCAAGAGCGATACATGGGGAGGATAAGCTTGACAGCCAAGATGATTAGGGTTCTCGGTCTTTATGACGCGGCAAGGGGCGAATGGGACAAGTTGGCGTACATTCACGGTGGCTCGGCCGGTGAGACGTGTGTGAACGGTCAGACGACGAGAGTCGTCTTTCACCAGGCCGGATCGCGATTTCCAGCGGATGCCGGCTATTTCGTAGTCATACCCGGCGATGTCGTTCCGGAGAACGCGGAATTTGCCGCCGTCAACTCCGGTGAACTGCTCATGAAGTTGGATCGCGGCCGCGTCCTCAAGGTGGTTAACTCTGGATTCGCTCAGGTATCCGCAAAGGTGGAATTCTGGAGAAACATCGTCGCGGGCGTGCTTACAATCAGCGATAGGGCCTCGCGGGGCGAACGCGCCGACACGTCAGGGCCAGCTCTTTCCAATCTGATAGAGGCTCTCGGAGCCGAGATTAGATACAGAGCTGTTGTTTCGGACGACAGAGATAGAATAGCCGCTCAACTGATGGAGTGGACTGACCGCGACGCTAGTCCCGATCTGATAATGACAACCGGAGGCACTGGCTTCTCTAAGCGGGACGTCACCCCGGAGGCGCTGATAGATGTAGGAGAGAAGATCGTTCCAGGATTTGGAGAGCTGATGAGGGCGAGGTCGATGTTGCGCACGGCGCGAGGCTGCTTGTCGAGAAGTATCGCGGTAATACGAGGCGGAACGCTCATAATCGCGTTTCCGGGCAGTGAAACGGCGGTGCGCCAGTGTTTCGCCGCCGTCACGCCGTCGCTGAGGCATGGTATCGCGGTCTTGAACGGATGGGACTTCGAGTGCGGCAATGGCCAGGATCGATAGATGTCTCCTGATAACTGGCATGTCCAACGCCGGAAAGAGTTCGGCGCTCAGGGTCGTGGAGGATGCGGGATGGTTTGCCATGGACAACGTTCCGTCATGCATCTTTGCCGAGATCATGGAAGCGCTCTCTCGCAGCGGATTGGTCTTTGGCACGGGCGTAGCGGCGGCAACCGACGCCAGGGGGGGAAGTTTTCCCGTTGATTTCGAGCGCGCGGTCGAGTCGCTCGAAGAGATCATTGCCGATGTGAGAGTGGTATTTCTGGATGCCTCTGACCAGTGCATAGTGAACCGCTACGGATCGGCAAGACGACGGCACCCGCTCGGCCGCGACTCCACTATATTGGCCGGAATAGCCCTGGAACGTGTTCTGATGGAGCGGGCCAGGACGAGAGCGGACATAGTCATCGACACATCACTCATGTCGCCGGACGGTCTCAGGCGTTCGCTCCTCTCCGGACTCGGCATGAGCGACGATCCCGTCACGGTCATAATCAGTTCGTTCGGCTTTAAGAATGGAATACCGATTGACAGCGACTACATGTTTGACGTCAGGTTTCTTCCGAATCCAAACTACGTCCCGGAGTTGAGGGAGTTCTCGGGGAAGAATGTTCAAATACAGGACTATTTGAGACTGATTCCGGAGAAGCAATCCTTCGTCGAGATGGTTGATTCCCTGCTTGAATTCGTGATTACCCAATATAAAAACACCGGGAAAAAACACCTCCACGCGGCTGTCGGCTGCACAGGCGGCCGGCATCGATCCGTGGCTGTCGCGGAGGAACTCGCGATACGCCTCTCCGAAAGGGGTCACAGGGTAGTGACGAATCACCGCGACATAGACAGGGAGGCGGTGTAATGCCACATCCGATCGTGCTGCTTGCGGCCGGTTTTTTTATAGGGTGCGTCGCCAGCGCGCTGCTTCCGATTATGAAGTTCAAGCGCCAGAGACTGCCCGGCAGGATGTACAACAGGCGGCGCGACATAATGGGGAGTATAGTCGAACAGAGACTGCTTCAAGGACCCCGATTCACTTGCGTCGGAGGGGGGACCGGCCTCTCCACCCTCCTGGCCGGACTCAAGAGCTTCACGAGGAACATCACGGCAGTAGTGGCCGTAACCGATGAGGGGGGAAGCTCGGGGCGCCTCCGTCAGGAGTGGGGCGTCCTGCCGCCCGGTGATGTACGGAACTGTATTGTGGCACTGGCGGAGAATGACAACTCGCTTAACCAACTGCTTAACTTCCGTTTTGACAGGGGGGAGTTGAAGGGTCACAGCCTCGGAAACCTGATACTGCTGGGAGCCAGTGAACTCGCTGGTGATTTCAATAAAGCGGTCGAATCGCTGAACCGGATGCTCGCCATAAGGGGAAGGGTACTTCCAGTTACGACTGAGACGGTCGTCTTACACGGCGAGACGCTTGATGGAAAATTCGTGAGGGGGGAGCTGGAGGTATCCGAGAACGGGTCCAAGATGAAACGGATGTGGCTCGAGCCGGCATCGGCCAAACCCCTGCCGGATGTGATAGACGCGTTTCCGTCGTCGGATCTCATAGTGCTCGGTCCGGGGAGTTTATTTACCAGCATCCTTCCAAATCTCCTCATCGAGGAGGCCCGAAGCGCCATTCGCGATGCCGGCGTACCGATAGCGTACATCGCGAACCTCATGACACAGAGGGGCGAGACCGAGGGAATGAACATCACGGCTCACCTCGACTGGATCGCGAGCGTTCTTGGATCCATGCCGAACTATATAGTGGTGAATCAGACGCCGATCCCTTCAGACTATCTAGCTCTCTACAAAGAACGCGGCGCCGAGCCCCTTTATCTCTCCCCGGAGGAGGAGAGATATCTCGAACACAATAGGTGTGCCGTAGTGTACGCCGATCTGGTCAACATAAAGGATGACAAATACCTGAGACACCATTCCCAGAACCTTTCTGAGATACTCATGAACATAGCGAGGGGAGGTCGAGATTAGCCTGCCAGTTTCAGGCGTCGTTTTGATATGAATGACATAGGGACGATATTGCGCGACGAGCTCTCCGGGCTGCCGGCAGACGTCCCCGGATCGGAGCTTCTAGGTTTTTTCGACGCCATGCGCCGCTTCAAATCCGAGGGTAAGTTTGTCTTCGCCTGCCCGAGACTGCTTCTTGCCCGCAGGATTTTAAAGCTTTGGCGAGCTTGGAGGGGCTTGAACGAAGGAACATTTAATGCGAAAATTCATGACGGAGGCGTGGATGGAGTTCTGAAACTCGATAAAAAACGCGGAAGGGTGATGTTCGAAGTCCCCGAGGAGATATATGAAGAGCTCGTCTCAGCTGCCGGCAGCCCTCGAAGGGCGAGGAAGTGGAGCTGGCTCAGGGGTATATGGGCTGTATGCGCTTCGGTGTACCTTCCGAGGCGCGGATATTATGTCGCGATATGCGTGAGGGATAACGATGAGTTAGCCGCTAAACTTCTAAAATTTCTCACGGAGGAGGGTGTTATGCCAAGCGTCAGGTCGCGGGGCGGCAGCGCGGAGTATATGTTGCGGAGCGAGGAACAGATAATGACGTGCCTCACTCGAATGGGTCTTATGAGGACATCGCTCGCGCTGGAGGAGATAGCCATCGTGCGCTCACTTCGAAGCAGGGCAAACAAGCTCGTCAACTGTGACTCGGCCAACATCGGCAAGAGTCTTGCCGCGGCGAGGGAACAACTCGAACTGGTGCGAAAGATAGAGTTCGAGGGGCTGTGGGACCAGCTCCCGCCCGCCGTTGCCGAGATCGCCAGAGCGCGGGGAGACAATCCGAGCGCCTCTCTCGCGGAGCTTGGACAGGCGTTGCCAAAACCTGTCAGCAAGAGCACGGTGGAATACAGACTGAGAAGATTGGAGAAGATTGTAAATGATAAATCATGAAGGGGATGGTTCCTATGTACTTGGGGAAGGCTGATGTCAACACATATGAGAAAGGTGTGGAGCGCGAATATCTCGTTTCGAACGGCGCCGGAAGCTACGGTTTCACAACCGTCGCCGGGGCGAATACGAGGTATGAACACGGACTCCTGGCAGTTCGGCCGAGGGGTTCCAAAGGACATATCATCCTCGCGGGCAAGATAGAGGAGACGGTATACGCCCACAATAAAAAGTATCAGCTGTCCACCAACCGCTACAGGGATCTGGTCTATCCGGACGGATACAGATACATCCAGGAGTATCAGGGGATGCCGTTCCCGACGATGCTCTTCGTGATACACAGCATCTTCCTCAAAAAATCTATTTTCATGCCGCAAAATTCGAGTTCGAGCTGTACTGTGATAAAGTACGAGCTCTTGGCGTCTCCCAACCCGATAAAGATTGATATCCGGCCGCTGTTCGCGCATAGAGAGGCAAGCGGTTCCCCATCTCCGGATAACGGGCAGGGCTTCGAATCCTCCGTCCCTTCCAACGGTTCCCTGAGGATTGACGGGCGCGGCGCCATAAGTTTCGTGTCATTTATGGCTGGTTCCGGCGACGTAGTATTATCCGCCAAACCGCTCTGGTACGAAAACCTGATCTACGAAAAGAGCGATGTGACGGACAAGCCCCCCCTCGACCGGCTATGGTCGCCGGGCTTTGGAACATTCAGCCTGAGCCAGGGGGAGACGGCATACGCCGTCTTCTCCGACGCGCCGGTATCATATTCGATAGACGACCTGCTGGAGATTGAAAAGGAGAACATCAATCTGTTTGGAACACTTGCGAGTCAGGTGCCGAACGACAATCGCTACAGTGGGATACAGGACCTTGTCAAGTCGTCATACCACCTGGTCTCCGAAAGCGAGGGCTCGTCTCCGGCAGTGCTGTCTGGTTTCCCGTCAGTGGAGCAGCGCGCGCGCGACACATTCATAGCTCTTCCTGGACTCACGCTCGCGACTGGAAGGGCGGAGACCGCCAGAGGCATTCTCGAAGATTGGCTGCGGAGAGCGATATCAGCGGGTTCAGTTATGCCATCCCTCATAAATCATCACGGAGTGGCGGAGGCAAGCGACATCGACGCTGGGCTCTGGTTTCTCTACGCGGCCGGAAAGTACACGGCAAGGTGCGGGGAAGGCTTCGCCAGGGAGCGCTACAGAGACTTCGCGGCGTTAACGGAGAAGTATATTGATGGGAGCGGCAACCCACACGTGATCATGGACGATGGGACAAAGCTGATCAGATGCGCGAGGGGAGCGGATGCCAGAGACTGGATGTTCGGGGATGTTGACGGAGAACCGCTTGTCGCGAGAGACGGATATCTCGTGGAGATAAACGCGTTGTGGCACAACGCGCTCTGTTTCATGAGAGGCGTGGCGAAGTCCGCCGGTGACACCGCGTCGGCGGATAGGTATCACTCGCTTGTCCTGGCGGTCAAAGAGTCGTTCGAGCGAATATTCTGGAACGAGTCCAAAGGGTATCTCTTCGACTGGGTCGATCCCGACACGGGCAAGCGTGATGACGTCATACGCCCGAACGCCATACTCGCCGTCTCGCTGCCCTATCAGGCGCTGCGAGAGGAGAAGGGAAGGGCCGTATTTACCACGTGCTGGAATGAGCTGTATACCACATATGGACTGCGCACCCTCGATCCGCATCACGAAAAGTTCAAGGGCAGAGCGGAGGGACGCCTCGATCAGAGGGTAAAGGCGCGCCTCCGCGGGATGGCGTGGCCCTGGCTGCTGGGATACTTCATAACGGCGTTCATGAGGTTCAATCCTGGTTCATACGAGATGGGCTGGTCGTTCATCCGCCCATTCTCATCGCACCTGCGCAGGGGCTGCTTGGGCGGAGTGGCGGAGTACTTCGACGGCACTATGCCGTATAACCCAAGCGGCGACGTAATAAGCGCAATATCTCAGGGCGAACTGCTTAGGGTCATAAGCGAGGATCTCGCGTAGGAATTTCGCGCAATCGGCGGTTTGATGCTAGGCGTTTGCGCGTTGACCATTTATGTATTCTTTGATATGCTCGTTAATAAGAATGTGCATATAAACTTCAAGGAGGTTTCTTTAAAATGGCAAAATGTAAAGTCGCAATAAATGGATTTGGCCGCATCGGGCGCGTCACTCTGCGCTCTTTTTTCTCAACGGGCGATCACGAGTTCGACGTAGTCGCTATAAACGACCTCACTCCTCCCGATGTGCTGGAGTATCTGCTGAAGTATGACTCGATCTTCCGCAGGTTCAACGGTTCGGTTAATCTGTCGGGGGATATTCTCACCGTAAATGGAAATAAGATAAAGGCCGTGGCCGAGCCCGATCCGACAAAACTTCCGTGGAAGGAGCTCGGGATCGATATTGTCGTTGAAAGCACGGGCCGATTTACGGATGGAGAGAAGGCAAAATCTCACATCCAGGCGGGCGCCAAGAAGGTTATCATCTCAGCTCCGGCAACTAACCAGGACGTCACTATCGTGATGGGCGTAAACGACAAGATGTACGACCCGTCGAAGCACAATATAATCTCCAACGCGTCTTGCACCACAAACTGTCTGGCTCCCGTCGTAAAGGTTCTCCACGAGCGCTTCGGGATAGTCAAGGGCCTCATGAGCACTGTCCACTCGTACACAAACGACCAGGTGACGCTCGACTTTCCCCCAAAGAAGGGGTTGAGCGCGATCACCCGCGGAAGGGCCGCGGCTCTCTCCATAATACCGACCAGCACCGGCGCCGCAAAAGCGATTTCGGAGGTCATCCCCGAGCTTAAGGGAAAGCTCAACGGCTTTTCCCTTCGAATCCCAACACCCGATGTCTCTATAGTTGACCTCACGGCTGAACTCAAGAAGCCGGCCACAAAGGACGAGGTGAACGCGGCGGTCAAGGAGTACGCGGAGGGCGAACTCGCTGGAATCCTCGAATACGAGCCGGAGGACCTGGTCTCCATGGACTTTTTGGGCAACTTCCACTCGTCGATATTCGCCCCGAGACACACCATCGTCATCGATAACATGGTCAAGGTTCTCTCCTGGTACGACAACGAGTGGGGGTACAGCAGCAGGATTGTGGACCTGGCCGACTATATCGTTAAAAAGGGACTGTAAGCCGTGCGGCTCAAGACTTTCAGCAACGACGACATCTCTGGGAAGAGAGTTCTCGTGAGGGTCGATTTCAACGTCCCTCTCTCGCAGGACGGGCGCGTCGCTGACGCGACGAGGATACGGGCCCACATGCCGCTCATCGGGCAGCTCATCTCTGCCGGCGCCAAGGTCTCGCTGTGTTCGCACCTGGGAAGACCCAAGGGCCAGGTAGTTTTGAAATATTCGCTCAAATCCGTGGCTGACGAACTGGGACGTCTATTCGGCAGGAAGATTCTCTTCGCGGAAGACTGCGTTGGCGAGGGAGTGCGTGGCATGGTGGAGTCCATGCCGCACGGAGATATTCTGCTCTTGGAAAACCTTCGTTTTTATCCGGACGAAGAGAAGAACGAGGACGACTTCGCGAGAAGGCTCGCCTCGCCATTCGAGGTGTTCGTAATGGATGCCTTCAGCGCGGCGCATAGGGCGCACGCCTCGACCCGCGCGATAACAGACCATCTTGATTCGTACGCCGGGCCGCTGCTAATCCGCGAGGTAGAGACGCTCTCGGAGGTGAGGGACAATCCCAAGCGTCCGTTTGTCCTCGTCCTCGGCGGGGCCAAGGTCTCCGACAAGATCGGCGTCATAGAGAACATGCTGGACAAGACGGACACCATCATCATAGGCGGTGGAATGGCTTTCACATTTATGAAGGCTAAGGGCCTGGAGATCGGGCGCTCTCTCTGTGAAGACGATAGATTGGACTTCGCCGGCAGCATGCTCGATAAAGCGAGGGAGAGGGGTGTGTCGATACTTCTCCCGGAGGATGTGATCGTAGCGGACGAAATCTCGCCATGCGCCCTTTCATCCACAGTCAGCGGCGACGCGATTCCAGCGGATAAAATAGGATTGGACATCGGTCCCAAGAGCGAGGGGATATTCAAAGAGGCCCTGGCGTCCGCCAAGACTGTGCTCTGGAACGGCCCGATGGGAGTGTTCGAAATGACGCCATTTGCCGGCGGCACCAAGGCCATTGCGGAAGAGCTCGCGAGGATAACGAAGGGCGGAAGCTTGACCGTAATCGGAGGAGGAGATTCCGCCGCCGCCATCTCGCGGTTCGGATTTGAAAAGGACGTTACTCACGTCTCGACCGGAGGCGGCGCGAGCCTCGAATTCTTTGAAGGGCGCATGCTTCCGGGAGTTGAACCGTACGTTATCTAAAATATTGACAGATACAACAGGGGAGCGGTTATGTCTTGGACAACAGAGGGGCAATGCCGCTCCCTTTTAATTTATAGCTTCCGAATTAATTATGAGGAGTGTTTTGTAATGCGAAGGAAGATGATTGCGGGAAATTGGAAGATGCACGGCACAAAGGAGTTCACCAAGAAATTTATAAGTGACCTTGAGACGTGGTTGGATTCGGAAGAGACGGGCATAAAAGTGTCGGAGGCCATAGAGGACAAGGAGATGGAGGTTGTGATCGCGCCGCCTTTCACCGCGCTGGATTGCGCGGTATTCTCCAGAATTACGGGCAAGATCAGGATCGCGGCTCAGAACGCTTATCACGAGCGAAAGGGCGCGTTTACAGGCGAGATCTCTTTCCCCATGCTGGAGGAACTTCGTTGTAAATACGTCATAATCGGTCATAGCGAACGCAGGCACATCTTCGGAGAATCGAACAAGATTCTGGAAAAGAAGCTGATAGCGGCATTGGAGTCTCACATTCTGCCGATATTCTGCGTAGGCGAACTCCTATCGGAGCGGGAGTCCGGCAACATGGAGAAGGTTCTCGCCGAACAGCTCTCATCGGCGTGGTGGTCCCTGACGAGCGATGTCGTAGCAGAGATGGTCGTAATCGCCTACGAGCCTGTCTGGGCCATCGGCACAGGCAAGACGGCAAGCAGCGAGGATGCCGACGACGCGTGCGATTACATCCGGTCGCTAGCGTTTGACAAATTTGGAGCCGCGACGTCGGACTCCATCAGAATACTCTACGGTGGTTCCGTAAAGCCCGAGAACAGCAGGGATTTACTCTCTCGTGAGAATATTGATGGACTGCTGATCGGTGGCGCGTCACTCGAAGTATCGTCATTCAAAAAAATCATTGAGTCGGCGCTGTAAATTTCATTCGGCCAGCAGCCAGCAAAAAGAGACATAAGTGTTATTATAAGACATTTTTAAAACATCGGAGGAAGGCTGATGCCGTTATGAGGATTCAAACCTTTACCATCGATGCCTCTGACAGTAGATCAGCCTTCCTCCGATCGTTTATGTCCGATAGTCAAGGGCGTCTTTTGAAGCCGCTCTTCTATACGTTCCATTGTCACATCTGAGTTATAGTGTATTATATAGTAATGGAGAAAACGCTGAAAAATCATTTTGTTTTGTTTTTATTCTCAGCCTCGGCGTTTACGGTGTTGATCATTGCGGCTTACATAAGCATCGCCATGACTCAGCTTGTCGATTTCATGAAGTCAAACATCGAAGCCAGATTGATTGTAACCAGCCAATACGCGGCAAACATCGTATCACCCGAAGAACTCGCACAGCTAAGTATTCCAGAGGATATGAAAAAACCGCTCTACTCGGAGATCAAAGACCGGCTCATTGCCTTCTCGAATGAGAGCGACATACTCTTCGTTTACTTCATGCGCATAGAGGAAGACGGCTTAGTACAATTTATAATCGACAACGACCTCACGGAGAAATCGGTCAGCCTGACTAGCCCTCTGATACCCATGGAGGAGGCTCCGGAGGAGGCGTTGAGAGGAAAGGCGGCCATGTCCGACATCGGCATTTATTCCGTTGGCTACGACGGAATACTGTCCGCGTTCGCCCCTGTGTTTGACGGATCAGGAAGGGTTGTCGCTCTGGCGGGAGTGGATATCACGGACGAACAGATAATTTTTATTAGGAATCAACTGAATACTCTCGCCGTGGTATTGATCACATCGATGATAATCGTCATCGTAAGCGGGTATTTCGGCTTTTCTCTTTATAAAAAAGAGGCAAACCAGTCGCTGCTGGCGAGTTCAGCGAAAAGCACGTTTCTCGCCAGCATGAGCCACGAAATACGCACTCCGATGAATGCCATAATCGGACTGACGAGCATAGCCCGTTCCACGGCGGACGTAGGCCGTAAGAACTACTGCCTCGGAAGGATATCGGAAGCATCGGCATATCTCCTCGGACTCATCAACGACATCTTGGATATGTCGAAGATAGAGGCCGGAAAACTTGAGATTTCCCCTATTGAATTTGACTTCGAGAAGATGATTCGCAAGACGGTGAACGTGATTAATTTTCGTATGGTCGAAAAGAAACATGTCTTCACCATGCAAATAGACGCCAATATTCCAAAGTCGCTGATCGGCGACGACATGAGAATATCTCAAGTCATCACGAACCTGCTCTCCAACGCGGTTAAATTCACGCCGGACAACGGCTCAATAAAACTCGCGGCCAATCTCGTAAATGAGGAAGTAGATGTCTGTACGCTGCAGGTGGAGGTATATGACTCTGGAATAGGGATAAGCGATGAACAGCGGGCCAGACTCTTCACGTCATTCGGACAGGCTAACGAATCGATCACCCGCAAATTTGGCGGTACGGGGCTTGGGCTTGCGATATCAAAGCGCATCGTGGAGATGATGAACGGCAGAATATGGGTGGAGTCCACACTTGGGCGCGGATCGATGTTCGCGTTTACCATCGTATTGAAACTGGCTCCCGTTGCGGATCACGCCGAGGAAGATCAGGCTCCGCGGGAGCGCAAGGAAAACTTCGACGGATTCCGCCTTCTTCTGGTGGAGGATGTCGAACTCAACCGCGAGATAGTCCAAAGCCTCCTCGAACCGACAATGCTGGAGATCAGATGCGCCGAGAACGGCGAGGAAGCCGTCAGGATGTTCAAGGAGTCCCCTGGAGAGTATGACGTGATATTCATGGATATACAGATGCCAGTAATGGACGGATACGAAGCCACGCACGCCATTCGTTCGCTTGACGGTCCGGAGGCGAGGGACATACCGATAATCGCCATGACCGCCAACGTCTTCAAAGAAGATATACAAAGGTGCCTGGAGAGCGGCATGAACGGTCATCTCGGCAAGCCGCTAGACATCGGGGAGGTCTTGGACAGATTGCACGGGCTGCTGTCCGATAAGAGGTCTCGCAAAGAGTCTTGAGTCGGAACGCTGACAATCAGATGTATAATCTAACGATAAGATTTTCTTCCTGTCCAAATTCAGAGTAACGGAGGCGATCATATTATGGAAGTAAAAGAGGCGATGCTGACTCGCCGAAGCGTTCGAAAGTACAAGAGTCAGGCTGTAAGCGACGAGGACCTGCGCGACATAATCGACGCGGCTCTGTACGCTCCGTCCGCTACAAACGTTCAGCCGTGGTATTTTTTAGCGCTTAAAAGCCAGGAAGCAATGGACCGGTTCAGGGTTATTCTCGGAAAGACTGTCGAAAACTTTATCCCAGAACTTCAGAAGCGTTTTCCCGACAACCCTCAGGTTGTGGCCGAAACGGAAAACTTCCTGAAAAATATCGGAGGCGCTCCGGTCTGCATTCTGGCGTTTTTGTTGAAACACGAGGACGACGACCCAAATTACAAGGAGACATTCACAAAACTGCAGAGCGTGAGCGCCGGCATACAGAACATGCTCCTCGCCGCGTGGGAGAAGGGTCTCGGTTCATGCTGGATGACAGCCATAGTAAACGCTGGGCTGGGAGAGGATATTCGCGGGGAATTCGCTCCGGATCACGGCTCACTTGTGGCCGCGATAGCCATCGGTTATCCCGACCATGCCCCAAAGGCTCCAAAGCGCAAGGAGGGCAGGTTTAAAATAATATAACCACATCGGCGGCGGAATTTTACATCGAAAGGCATGTCGAACATGGCAAAGAGTGGAATGCGCGCTCGCTCGCAAGGAGAGGAATAAGGCAACGTTAGAGCGGAGAGTGGCGCCTGCGGGGAACGTTTTTCCCTCACAGCATAAGCGCCACTCTCCTTGAAATATTGAAAGCGGTAAACTCACGTGGCGAGAGGACGCTTTAAATGACAACACTCTCGCGGCGTTAAACTTACTCTGTCCTTATCAAGCCGTAGACCGAGACGACTATTCTCCTGCCGGTATCCACAAACTTGCTCTCTTCTTTGATATAAACCACCAGTGTGAAAGCAGGGGACATTGTCTGAAAAGAATAGTTAAACGTCACCTCTTTGTCCCGGTTCTGTGACTGGAAATATATGTGATCAGCTCTCCATACTTCATCTCTTACGCTTGTCAGCCATTGGACCCTTATCAAGTCGGAACGGTTAGCGAACGTTCGGATTTTAAAATTTTCAGCAAGCCTCAGAGAGCGGCGCATGACGCTCTCCAGCCATGAAACCGCAAGATTCACCTCTCTATCGATGTTGTAGTCCGAATGGGGGTTGGAGTAACGCTCAGCCGGAATATCACATACAAGCAAAAAACTCCCCCACCCGATTGTTATAATGATACATACTATGACTGACTCGACGAGGGAGAAACCGGGTCTTGCCGCGCCGCGTAGTATTTTGCCGCCTCTTCTGTCAACCATCTCTGAAAATCGTTATCCCTTCTGTAGAGTTTTGATTCGGCATTTACAAACGCGTGTTTCGTCCACCCCTCGGCGACGAGGCGACAGGGATCCCGAACTATTCTGTACTCGAACAGTATGCTGTGCGGTTTGATCTGCTCTATCGGCGCCATGCAAAAGAGTGAGATTATGTCATCATATCCGCATGGAGACTTATAACGGCAGTAAGATTCGACCACCGGCAGGAAGAATCCCTGAGCTTCCCACCAATTGTAAGGTTTTCCAAAAATTCTGCATAACTCGGTTCTGGCCACCTCAAACCACGACAGGTAATTCGCGTTGAAAACTATCCCCATCTTGTCAGTTTCGCTATATCTGACTCGAAGTGTGCCGACTTGCATAAAACGAGAATCGCTCCTTACCATGCGGACAGACCTCCCGGCCGCGTTACACTGCCACAAGCGGCCTCCCTTTAATTTTAGCATTAATTCTAATATTCCTGAGAGTTCAAAGTTCTTAATCTGTCAATTTTGGGGTTGAGGCCTTCTGATCGATTTTGTATAATTACCTTAGGAGGGGGGAGATCGTGAGAAAAGTATTACTGGTCCTTCTCGCCGCGCTCGTCCTGTCTCTGCTGAGATCGGTTTACTCTGCGCGCCGCTTCGGCGACGAGGACAAGGCGGCTGAAGAGTTCGAGAGCAAGATCGTTCTTGGATTTGCCCAGCTCGGCGCCGAGAGTGAATGGCGCAGTTCCAGTTCCGCTAGCATCAAAGAAGCAGCGCGTAAGTACGGCGTCGAACTCATGTTCGAAAACGCCCAGCAAAAACAAGAAAACCAGATCAAGGCCATCCGCTCTTTCATCGCTCACCGTGTGGACGTCATCGCGTTCTCTCCCGTTGTCGAATTAGGGTGGGATAACGTTCTCCTCGAAGCTAAAGCCGAAGGTATACCCGTTATCCTCGTGGACCGCCATATCAGGACCGACGCCGAAAGGCTCTATGCGGCTTTCATTGGGTCGGATTTTATCGAGGAAGGCAGGAAGGCCGGGCGTTGGCTGCTCGAAAAGTTCCGGAACTCGGAGGGTGAGGTGAAGATCGTTGAACTGCGCGGAACCGACGGGTCGTCCCCGACGAAGGACCGCGCCGAGGGATTCCGGGAGATGATCGGGAACGACGGGAGGTTCCTGATCGTTCGCTCGCTCTCGGGCGATTTTATGCGCTCAAAGGGCAGGGAGGTCATGGAGGAAGTGTTGTCGCCGGCCTATTACAATCCCTCCGCGGGCATGACACTGGACGTCCTCTTCGCGCACAACGACGACATGGCGATGGGCGCCATTGAGGCCATGGAAGAACATGGATTGAGGCCGGGGCGGGACGTCGTCGTTATCTCGGTAGACGCTCAGAGATCCGCCCTGGAGGCGTTGAGAAATGGCAAGATAAATTGTATCGTTGAGTGTACCCCATACATCGGAGAACGCCTCATGGACCTGGTGCGGCAGCTTGTCGCCGGATACGAGATCCCGTCCACGATATACAGCGAGGAGACTGTATTCACGGAGGACGACCCAGTGGAAAGCCTGCCTGTCCGTCCTTACTGAATTATGAAGCTCCCCTTCAGGCTCGAAAAGATATACCTGCTCGCGGGAATAAGAAAAAAGATCATCGCCTCATTTATTCTCATCTTTCTGCTGATACTGCCGCTGCTAATCACTCAAAGCCTGACGAGCATCCGGCAGGCAAGCGGGTACAGGGCCATGATCGACAACATGGTCATGGCGGGCCGGCTCAACGCCACGGTAAAGACGGAGATTGAGCCAATCGTGTGGGACATCGTCGCTGGAAAGAGCAGGTTCGAGACGAGCGGTATCAGGCGCCTGACGTCGTATATCCGATCGCAGATGGATGCCCTCCGTCTCGACTACTACAGCAAGAACAACCGCACGTTGATGGACGTTGTGCTCCGTACCATGGCGACGCTCGAACGTTACATCGACAAACTGGAGCGCCAGACAGCAGATCGGTGTCCCGTATCGGAGAACGAGGCGACACTTGAGGAGATCCGCGGCGTCACGAACCTCATTACGGACCTGATGCAAGATTTCATCGGCAAACAGATGAACGAAATATCCATCTTAAACGAGCGGGTCAGCGAACGCAATCGCGGCAGCCTCATCGCCAACATGCTGCTTCTCCTGCTCGTGCTGACGATCGGTTTTTTCGCCGTATGGGGAATATCCGGGAGCATCTCCAACCATATAGAAAAGCTTGGGCGGATGGCGTCTCAAATAGCCCAGGGAGATTTCCACGCCAGGATAGCGCTCGAGCCCGACGGTGAACTTTCGGAACTCGCGGACAGCATGAATTCCATGGCAAAGCAGATTGAGATACTGCTCCTGAAAAGCGTCGAAGAGGAGCGCAACCTGAAGATCTCCGAAATGAAGACGCTCCAGGCCCAGATCACGCCTCACTTTCTCTACAACACGCTCGATGCCATCATCTGGGCGGCGGAGTCGAACAGGTCGAAGGACGTTATCAAGCTCGTCACGGCTCTCTCATCGTTCTTTAGAATATCCCTGAGCCACGGGGTGGATTTTATTCAGCTGCGTAACGAGATAGCTCACGTCGAGAACTACCTGATCATCCAGCAGACGCGCTACAGCGATATCTTAGAATACTCCATAAACGCGGATCCGGAGCTGTTGGATGAGTTAGTGCTGAAACTCCTTCTCCAGCCGCTTGTTGAGAACGCGATCTACCACGGCGTGCGCAAGGTACGGAGGCGAGGGCGTATAGAGGTGAATGCCGTCCGCCATCCGGGTGGGATAGCGTGCCTCGTCTCGGATACCGGGGTTGGCATGACAAAAGAGCGCCTCGAAGAGGTGAAGGCCCGAATGAAGGAGGGGCCGAAAGATCCGCGGGAGGCGGCAGACGGCGGTTTCGGGCTGTTCAACGTCAATCGGAGACTGGAGTTGTACTATAATGTGGAGAGCGGGCTTTTCATAGAGTCCGATCCCCTCGTCGGGACAACGGTCTCGTTTGTCCTGCCTAAGGCTCCGCGAACCTGAGGAAGGGTGAGCGAACGGTGAGTAACGATGTATAAAGTGTTCTTCGTGGACGACGAAGCCGCGATGCGCACGGGGCTTCGAGACAGCATCAACTGGGAGCGTTCGGACTTCACGCTTGTAGGAGAGGCGCCGGACGGCGAGCTGGCGCTCTCCTTGATATCCGAAACCCTGCCGGACATCCTGATAACGGACGTCAAAATGCCCTTTATGGATGGCCTGGAGCTTTCGCGGCGCGTCACTCGCACGATGCCGTGGGTGAAAATCATCATACTCAGCGGGCATGATGAATTTGAATACGCCCAGCAAGCCATCAGGATCGGTGTGAGCGAGTATCTGTTGAAACCAGTGACCTCAGAGACGCTGTTTAGGACCCTCGAATCGGCGGCTCGGGAGATCGAGGCGGAAAGGGAGCGGCGGCATACGATCGAAGGACTGAGAAAGGAGGTGTCCGACGCCCGGAGGTTTCAGACGGAGCGGACCCTGTCAAACCTCGTCTACGGTCTGTCCGCGGAAATTCCGCCCGGAGCGGGGAACCTCGGTTCGTTCACCGCGTCGGCCCGTTTTTTAACCACACTGATGGAGATAAGCCCCGCCGTGCCGGACGACCTGGAGACCATTGCCGCGGCCGGGGAGTCCCTATTCGAACTTCTGTCGTCCAACGAAAACATCAGGTTATTCCCGGAGGGCGCAGAGCGAGTGATCTGCCTGTTCGCTGCCGCCGCCGACGATCTGCTCGAAGAGGAAGCCTATGCGACCGCGCAGGCCGTGAAATATGAGATCGAGCGCCGTCACGCGTGCGCGGTCTCCATAGCCATAGGCTCCACTGTGAAGCGCGTATTGGACCTTCCAAAGTCCTTCAGCCACGCCAAGCGCGCGATGTGCCAGATGGAACGGCTAGGGCGCCGCATGATCGCGGGTTTTAAGGACATCGCTGACAATCCGCGCGCGCCTCGGGAAGAGGAGGGAAGATCACAGGCACACGGCGCAAAGTCCTCCAGATACTGCGATGTCATCGAAAAATCAACGGAATACATTCGAGAGCACTTCGCGGAGGGGAACGTCTCTCTAAACACCGTAGCGGAGTTCGTTGGCTTGTCTCCGAATCACTTCAGCACGGTGTTCAGTCAGGAGACAGGCGAAACTTTCATCGAGTGCCTCACAAGGGTACGCCTGCGGAACGCGGAGGAGCTGCTGAAAACGACATCCATCCGCTCTTGGGAGATCGCCTACAGGGTGGGATACAACGATCCGCATTACTTCAGTTACGTCTTCAAGAAAAACATCGGACTCTCCCCGTCTGAGTACAGAAACAAGAGATAACGGGGGATGAACAACATCAACTCGGCTTTAGAGTCTCCCCGGCAAAACGTCCGCGTTGTCCACGTTTGACCGCCTCCAGACCTTCGAGTTGGCGTTTTTTTTAAGGTTCATCGAGCTTATCTCCGTTTGCTGTTATTTAGCGCATAATCTAGCGCATTTTTACCGCTTGTGTCTGTTCTGTTCACGTCAGACCCAGCCGTTATTAGTAAGCGCAAGTTCTCGGGATTTTTGCTGTATTTTGCGGCAAGTATCAAGGGCGTTTCCCCATCTTTACTGGTCGCGTTTAAGTCAGATCCAGCCTCTATCAGCACACTCAGCATCTCGGGGTTCCTGTTGCATTTTGCGGCAAGCATCAAGAGCGTTTCCCCATCTTCATTGGTTGCGTTTAAGTCAGATCCAGCCTCTATCAGCACACTCAGCACCTCGGGCTCACAGTTGTGTTTTGCGGCAAGCATCAAGGGCGTTTCCCCATTTTTATTGGTTGCGTTTAAGTCAGATCCAGCCGCTATCAGCAAATTCAGCATCTCTGGTCTCCAGTTGTCTTTTGCGGCAAGCATCAAGGGCGTTTCCCCATCTTTATTGGTTGCGTTTAAGTCAGATCCAGCCTCTATCAGCACACCCAGCACTTCGAAGTTCCTGCTTCTTTCCGCGGCACACATCA
>JAIRWR010000127.1 GCA_031268885.1 Synergistaceae bacterium | reverse complement strand
CTGCTGGACCCGGCGGCAGGAGTGCTGAAAAGCCTTGATGAGCTGGGGGCGGTGGGGCATCGGGTGGTTCACGGCGGCGAGAAGAACGACCGGTCCGTTCTGGTCGGCGAGTCGGTGATAAAGGACATAGAGGATTGCACGTATCTGGCGCCGCTCCACAACCCGGCGAACCTCATGGGCATTCGGGCGATGGAGTCGGCCCTGCCAGGCGTGTCCAACGTCGCGGTGTTCGACACGGCCTTTCATCAGACCATGCCGCCAAAGGCATATCTCTACGGCATCCCCTACAGGTACTACGAGGAAGACAAGGTCCGCAGGTATTCCTTCCATGGAACGAGCCACGCCTATGTTTCATCGCGCGCGGCTGTTCTGCTCTGCCATCCGTTGGAATCCCTGAAGATCGTCACATGCCACCTCGGCAACGGAAGTTCGATCACCGCCGTCGATCGCGGCAAGAGCGTCGATTCGAGCCTCGGAATGGGCACTACGCCTGGGATCCTCATGGGGACAAGATGCGGAGACGTAGACGCGTCAGTCATTCTCTACCTGCTGGAGCGCGAGGGAGACGCGAAGCGAGTCAGTGATATCATCCACAAGGAGAGCGGGCTTCTTGGAATCTCCGGCATATCGAGCGACCTCAGGGATGTCCAGGATGCGGCATTCAAGGACAATGAACGCGCGCTCCTCGCGTCTGACATGCTATGCGTATCGGTAAAGAAGTACATCGCGGGCTACGCCGCCGTAATGGGCGGGGTAGATGCCATAGTGTTCACGGCCGGAATCGGTGAAAATAGCGATTATACCCGCAGGGAGATCGTGCGGGGCCTCGAATTTATGGGAGTCAAGCTGGACGACTCCAAAAACGACGGACTGCGTGGCAAGGAAGCCTTCATAAACGCGGATGACTCTAAGGTGAAGATAATGGTCGTCCCCACAGACGAAGAACTGATGATAGCGCGCGACACAATGCGCCTGTCGAAGTGAGGTTCGAGCGGACGCGCCTTGGTTTCGCGGGTCTGACGGAGACATGAGATGAAAAGATACACGGCTCCCCCGATGGAATGGAGTTGCGGCGTGCTGCTATCTCTCATAAAAAAGAGCGGAGTTACGTTCGAGGAGGAATTTGAACTGTCGATGGACGGTTCAATTGAGTACTGGGGACAGTCCTATGAGTTCTCCTCACCGATAACAGCGGCATTCTCCGCGGGATACGCGGGCGAGCGGATATTGGCCAATATTGCGGTTTATTCGAAGATTTCTCTCTCATGTTCGCGTTGTCTTACGAAGACTGAGCTTGCAATTGGCGGTAATTTGAGGTATCTTTTTAGTCTGCGTCCGATTCACTCGGAGGCGGTCTCGAACGCGAGAGGGAACGTCGAATCACATGATGATATCGACGAGGATGGAGATGTTGACGTAATTCCCATAGACAGCTTCCAGGCTGAGTTCGACATATCCCCATATATATGGGAGGTATTGTTGCTGAGCCTTCCCGAAAGGGTTCTCTGTTCGGATTCTTGCGGAGGTTTATGTCCGATCTGCGGGAAGAACCTGAACGAGGGAGACTGTGGCTGTGAGAGTGACAGCGCGGATCCTCGTCTTGAGGTGCTCCGTGATTATAGTATCAAAGAGCAAGGGAGGGAAGAGTAATGGCAACCCCAAAGAGACGGATATCGCACGCCCGCACTCACAACCGCAAGGCAAAGTTCCTGGGATCGCTCAAGGCCCCTGAGACCGCGACATGCACTCACTGCGGCGAGATTGTGCAGGTACATCGAGTCTGCGGAAGCTGCGGGTATTATCGCGGCAAGCAGATATTGAAGATCGGCGATAAGAGCTGATCTGTGTGTTTTACAAAAGAAGGACAGAATGAGGAGGCGGGTGAGCCCGTTCTCCTTTTTTTGTGATGAGTTTTTTAATTACACATTATTGGATGCCGTTATCGACTGCGGGCACAACTATGTCGAATAAGGCGTAAGAGGTAACACTGATGGAATTGCAGATCAGTTCGGGGCAGGGTCCTGCGGAGTGCGAGTTGGCCGTCGGGAAACTGCTGTCCTCGTTATCGGAAGAATTTCCCGACATAGTGATTACGGAAAAGACCGCCGGCGGCATGGATGGAGGATTTCGATCAGCTCGGATATCGAGCGAAGCTGACCTCTCATTTCTCGAGGGCAGCATACTGTGGATATGCAGGAGTCCGTATCGCCCTCATCATGGCAGAAAAAACTGGTTCGTCGATGTGAGTGTCTGTCATAACGCCGAGACGGTAGATTTCGGCGGATCGTCGGTGCGCTTCGAGACGTTTCGCAGCGGCGGCCGCGGCGGGCAGAACGTCAACAAAGTTGAAACCGGCGTCAGGGCAATCCACACGCCGACAGGAATCTCGGCGGTCGGCACGGACGAACGCAGCCAGTATCTCAACAAGAAGATCGCGTTAAAGAGAGTGATCGAGGCCGTTGCCGCCCTAAACGCGGATAGCAGGGCAAAGGCAAAATCACTCGATCGCCTGGAACATACGCGCATCGAGCGCGGCAACCCTGTGCGAGTGTACGAAGGGATGGAATTCAAGCTGGTTCGGTGAAAGAAAAAAAGCGCGTCTCGCTAGAGACTGTACGTCTGTCTTTAAACTTAAAAAAATTTGTCGCTTGACAGGCGACCTGTTGACTGTCTCGCTGTTGTATCCTCGGTTCGTAAAACAACAAATGCGCGACGCGCGAAAGGCTGGTTCAACATGAGTGAAGAATTGAAAAACTGTGTTGTTCACGTTTCCGACTGGCAAATGCAATGCTGCGGGGAACCCTTCAAAATCGGCGGTGCTGTTGAATGGCTGTTACACAGGAATGGTAAGCCTTCTGAGATATATGACGGGTTGGTGGATTATTACTATCAACACCACAATAATCAATGGAGAGAACTCTACAAGGCGGTCGGTGTTGTTGACAGGATAATGGCGTTATATTATTACGAAATCGAACCGCCTTCCGAAGACAAGCGCGGAACTCGTGAGTTTTTTTATAAAAAAGCGGTCGAAGTTAACGAGGCTGACGGATGGGAGGCTGACGACGGCGACTTGAAATTCAGAGGTTATGAAGTGTATCTGAGCAACTGTACAATCCGCCCTGCGGAAAAATACGAGGTAACTTTTTCATAGCCGGGAGGATGTGGATATGACATATATTCCAGAAGCACATCAGAAATACGATATACTGCCACTCTGCCACAGCAAAGGTGGCGAGATATTCAGTTACTCGCCCGAATTAGCGTGTAGGGGCGCGCATTATGCGTCCGTGGTGTGTTGTGCCTAATAATTAA
>JAIRWR010000122.1 GCA_031268885.1 Synergistaceae bacterium | reverse complement strand
CACTCCTCAATTTGCCTGTAAATCAGGAGATACGCTCCCTTTTTCTCCACCGCAAACGCGAGAGCCGCGGCAAGGCCATTTGTCATAATCAGCCCCGCGAACTTCTTGCAGTAAGCTTTGTACTCTTTTTTGGTTTTTTCTTCGATTTCTCTGGAGTTGCGAACTCCTTTTACCGCTTCGAGCGCAAACTTGGCGCGTCCGTTCTCTATCTCGTCCATCATTCTACCCCCACCACAGTCACGCGGACCAAGCCCTTGCCGATGGTCGCGTTACCGCCAAGCTGCATATATTCCGGCATTTTCCCCACGATTTTCTTGATGAGATACTCACCCTCGCTGATTTTCTCTTCTCCGCATTCTAAGCATGTATAGGATTCATCTTTTTGCTTTTTACTCAAGAAAATCGACGAGGTCATCACAAGCGAGTACAGCACCGTTTCGGCTGGCAGCAGTTCCTCCGTGAATAAATGGCCTTTGGCGACCGTGCCCTTCTTGTTGTCGATTTTCACGCGGGTGATTATCTCAGTGTTGTTCTTCGCGAAACCAGCGAAATCGTCGTCGCTTAAAATAATCAGGTTGTTTTTGACCATATCCGCCTGGTAACCTCCGAGCTTCAGCCATCTGACAATCAATTCCGCAAGGTCTTTCGCGTAATCGGTTTGTCTGGCTGTTACGGTAAACTCCTCCAGCACAACCTTGTCCCTGTTCGGGATAAACAACGCTCTTCCTGAAACCTGTGCCGGAACTGCCGTATCAGCCGGGACAGCGGGAACAGCCGTATCAGCCGGGACTTCGAGTTTCGCCAGCGCGAAATCGGTCTTCAATCTGTTCAGCACATACGGGCTTGTGGCGTACGCAAACACGCCACGGGCCGAGCGCACGGGAAACAACAGCAATCTAGCGTCCGTGAACGCGACGGAGCCGGAATGCTTGTTGCCGTCGTCCGGCCCGAACGCGATATCCATAAAGTCGCCTGGCAATACGTCTTTGATCTGGTCGAATTCCTCACGAATGCAGCCTTTTACTCCAGAGGATTCGATTTTCGGCAGACCGGAGTGGCGTTCGCGCTGAATGGGCAGGTCGACAACGCCCAAGTCAGCGCCGCTTCCGGCGTGAAGCCCTGACAGGCATTTGAAGAATATCGGTTTTACCTCTTTGTACATAGCTATTACGCTCCTTTCATCTTCCGATGTAACATATTCCGAAACCGTCTTCGGCGCGTTCGTTCGATATGCTTGTGCCGTGAAGTTTAAAAAGTTCATCGGCGTTTCCAGCGCACTTGTAATAATAGACGCTCCCCGCTCTGACCGCGCGGCGCATCGGCTTGGGACGCCCTTTCTTGATGTCAAAACCGCCGACACTGTCGTAACCGCTTACGGCGGCGGTCATCAGTTCTGCGCCGGGGATCTCTGGGTACCAGCCGTTTTGGAAAATCGCCGGAGTCGCGAGGTAGATTTTGAACGCGTTGCCCTCTGACGCTCCGAGCTCCGGCGCGATTTGGGCGCCGCTCGCCCTGAACGAGGCGGTTTTGCCGTGAGAGCCGAAACGCAGCAGCCCACGCTCCGCAACGCCATCGATACCATCGATATTTACGAGGATTTCAAGTCTTCCCGACCTTCCTGAAGTACGCGTCAGCGGGGCGCGAAATAACATGGCGTCCTCTGCGGCGCGCGTCTCTCTTTCGCGGTAGATGCCGATTCTGCTCTCGCTCGAGATGTAATCCGACAGCGGGACGCTGGGAATGTCATTCAGTCCGCCGCGCAGGTATTCTCGCAGCGTGTTGAGCGAGATATACCTCTTGTCGGGCGGGGAGACTCTGCCGTCAACACCCGCCCACAACTGATACGGGACCGATAAGCTTGACAGACCGTCATTCTCCCTCAATTCGAGTGATTTCAGCGGTTCGCCCTCCTTGATAAACACCGTGTCGGCGGGCGCGGGGAAGTGCGGTACGCCATTCAGCGACAGCGCGTACCCTGTTATTGCCCAGACTTTCGTTGGGTCGGCCTCGGTGTCCATCTCGCCAATACACTCGATATGTCCCGATAGCCACGCAGTGCGGAACGCCCCGCGAACCACGCTGGGGAACGGCGGAAACATGCCTATCCCGAATGTGTCCTCTCCGCGCACGGCGGGCTTCCCAATACCGAAGGACAGTGTATCGAGCGCGTCTATCGCGTATAACATTCAGTTGCCACCCCTCTCTCGCGCTATAAACGCGATTGCCCGCAGATATTGAAGAAGATCGGCTAAATTGCTCTCCCTTTCATATAATAGATCGAGGCAACTCATAATTTTTTCGACGGTATTCCTCCTGTCGTCTTCGTTTTCAAATTCCGCGTGAGTGAGAATTCGCCTCGCTTCCGCCAAGAACATCTCACGATGCGCCGATCTGTCCGAAGATACCGCGATTCGCTCAAACTCCCGCGAAAGCTGATAGATAAAGCTCACAGATACCTGTTTGGAGACGAGAATGGACACCAGGTTTTCCAGCGTTCGCAACCCGTTTTCCCCATCGGGCCCGCAGGGATAAAACCTGTGACAGTACTGGATAATCTCACCGCTGTGCTTGAGGATGGTCAGACAGTACGAATCCTTGTCTTCATGAGATTCTTTCGCTCTGTGCTCCGATTGACGCGCCCAGTCCAGTACTTCGGACAGAGGCATTTTGACATGGGCTATCACAACCCCGGCGGAAAATGTCAGTCTTCCCTCAGTATATTCGGACAAGTCAATCGAGCCGAATTCTTCCCGCAGGCCCGCAAGCGCTGAGAATACTTCATTCAGGTTTACCATGCAGAGGGAGTCCTCGCCGCCCGCGTATATTACCACTCCGTTATTCACCCTCGCGCCTTCGACGCGCATGTTCATGCCCACCGCCTGCCTTGATGTATTCGCGGTGAAACCGCTGATCCTACCGCTCAAGTACGCCTGAAATTCTTCGGCCGATCTTCCGGGCTCCAGTCTTGGCTCGGAGTACCACAGCCCCATACTGTCGCCATCAAACTTTACAACCGCGTAATATCCGCCGCGCTCGCCGTCCTCCTTGTACTCTTTTCCGCTGGTTTTGTATACGTCCACGACCGACGGAAAGTTGTCTTTAAACTCCGGTATCGCGAATTTCAAGCAGCGTTTCACAAACGCGGCCGCGCCGAGGGTTTCATCTCTGCCCAGGAACCTGTCGTCAATAGCAGCGAGTTCGTATGCGTCAGCAGTCATATGCGCCGCCTTGCGATCACGGCAGAACAGCGCGTTGTATTCGCTTGACAGGCTGCACTTGCGCCCGAAACTCTCGCTGAGAGGAGTGAACGAACGCAGTGTCTTTGCCGCTCCAAGCCGCTTTATGACATTTATGTAGCACCTGCCGTAGTCGGTGCTGTCATAGGGTTCCGCCGCCCAGTAGAATTGCGGGAGCGAATCGATCTGTCTTTTAAACGCTTCGTTTGGCTCGAGTCCCCAATGCGACATAACTTCGTCCGCGATGCGTTTGAATTCCGACCTTACCGACTCTTCCAGATCATCCGCGAGTTTACGCAGATCCTCCGGCGACGCGGCTTCAACTATCGCCAGGAACCTGTTCGGCGCTGATTCCTGGTTCGGATTCGGAAAAACTATCCTCGCGCCGCTCTCGGCCGCTCTGCCCATAGCGAACTTAGTCAGGTGGGACAGCAAAAAACTTCCCGCGTACAGGTCCTGAAGTTTTCGCGCCTGCGCGATAAAGCTCTGGACTGGGCCGATCGTGAATATGCTCAAGTATTTCACCGCGCAATCCTCCCCATGTAAGTCATATTCTCCCATGTAAATTATTAAGAAATTTGTCGCGCTCTCCGGCATCAAACGATTCTGTGCAATGGAGCTGGGTGACAATACAGGCCGGTTCCGGCGTAGTAGACAACAGCAGCGACGAAGCGAACCTCGGACGCGCTGAGCCTATAAACTTTTCCCCCGAATACTCATGTGCCGATAGACCTATCCGCTCGATTATATTTTTCACGTCCACTCCCGCGGCCGCGGGTCTCCAGAGATATATGCGCTCGATGTAGGGATAGTTGGCGTAGCGATAGCCCGCACTTGGGGCATTCGAAACAATGTCCGCTCCATCGAGCGCAAAAGTGACGCCGTTGCCCCTGACACAGTTCAGCAATGTCAAAATGTTGTCGATGTCAGGCGCGAAACTTATCCCTCTGCCTTCGCCGCCGATTCCGGTAATCTGGACCGTTCCCATACCTTTGCGCGAACGTCTGCCGAAACCGTACAGCAGCGTCGTCAACACGAACAGACTGACAAACATCCCGTGGTTGGGGGCAGGGCTTTGGATACACACGTCAAATGAACCTGTAAGCGCGGGAGTCTCAAGCGCCTTATTGCGCTGAGCACCGCTGTATCCAGGTGACTTTCTGTGCGGGAGCATTGCCGCGTTGGCTGGACGCGTGTTATTGCCGCGGATTTGCAGCCGCATTTCAGACCGGCAAGTAGTTTCGCCGCCAGACGCGTTTCCGAACAGTCGGCCCTCACGCTCGCGCATATCTCTTACGTTATCTGCGCATTGAGCCGCCCGCCAGATATACCGCATGCAACCTTTGATCCCTGGCGCGCGGAGTTCGGGAGAGTTCCTGTTGGCGCCAGCCATGAACATCTGAGCCGTGGTACTGCAGCGTATGAGCGTTCGTTTTGTTTCCAAGTCCTGTCTCCTCCTCTGTTGTTTTCTATATAATATCTACATCGTGCCGAATTCTGTCCAGGTTAAATTCCGTAACGAAATTTTCCGCAGCCGCGAGTGGTCATCTTGCCGAAATGAATCTCCGAGCACAAGCCCACGTAGGGCAGATAGCGTGTTACATCGCCGAAGAAGCGAAGCGTTCCCATAAGTCCCACAATCGGCTGATTCTCCTGCTTTATTTTAACGACGCGCAGGTTGTTCTCACAGATGATCTTAGGCTTTCTGTGAGTCAAGGCATATGGCAGAACGAATTCGCTTCCACCGTATACATCGATAATTCCGGCAGCGCGGTTAAAGAGACTGTCCGCAAATAAATCAAAACCAATCTCCGTAACTGGAGTCTTACCGGTGAGCAGTACAAGCGGCGTGAGCAGTTCAACTTTCAACGACTCCGAAAACGGCAGACTGCCGCTGTCCGACCACTCACGGCCGTATTCCTCTTTCGCTTCGTCAAGCCGCAGACATTTGAGTCTGCCGCGGAACATCTCCCCGGCTGCCGCCGAAATTTCTTCTCTGTGTCTGATCGCCGTGCCGAATAGAGTAATTGAAAAGTTTAAGTTTTCTCCTGCTTTATGCTGTTCTCTGGCGGGATACGGCACATCAATAACAAACGGATTAGGTACGCTGTCGAGAGATTTCACCTGTGCCCGCGATTTGAATACCTCGCCATAAACGCAATGTTCGGGGCAAACTTCACAGACGGGTTCATTATAGGCACAGTTCCCGCGCACAAGGGCACGACCCAACGCGCCGCGCAGACTGTTACCGAGAAAAGGCGGCAGGTACGCGTCAACCGTAAATCGCGCGCGGAACAGAAGCTTTGTCATCATTAAACTGTTCATAATTATTATGGCCATTCCTTAGTGATGGTAAGATTATTAAAAGAGCAATACTCTTTCAGAAAAGTAATGTGCGCAACAGTATATAATCTGGATATAATTCGTGTCAATGATCTCTTTTATTCCTCTTTTATTCCTCTTTTATTCCTTTTCTCCTCTCTCAGCCATTTTTCTCAGCCATTCGCGCCGTCTCCAACCGCCCTTCGGATTATTGAAATCCCGTATTGTGACACCTCTTGCGACATATGCTCCAACGACGCGTCAAGCGCGCGAATGGAGACGTACTCCGTAAGACGCGTCTCCGCCGGCGACGGATTTTGCGCTCCCAAGACCATTATGACGGAAGGGGGTCGGCTTATCAGGTATGGGAGTATGAATTTGCATGTTAGAAAGAATCCCTTGACACCGCTGTTCATGGCCTCATCCCAATCTCGTTCGTCGAGGTCGAGCAGCATATCGGCGTCGGAGGGTTTGAATCTTGGATTGTACTGATAGACCAGGGCATCAATGCCGCCGAATCTCTCTGCCGTATCCACTATCGCGGCCGAGATCTTCTGGGCTGTAAATTCTTTCATCGGAAACACAAGATCCGCTGGGCCGGTTAAATTCATCCCTCCGTTTCGGGAGTCGGGCTCCTTCCCCCCTTCGCGGTCGGCAAAACATATCTTATAGCCAAGGTTAGCGAGTTCAACGCACAGATCCATACACGCCGGATCCCATCCTCCAACCATAAACGCGATTTTTGCCGATTCTTCCATGTTTGCCTCACTCCTTATCCGCCCATACCGGTATCAATGCCCATAATCGCTGATAACAACGAGCATTTAAGTCGATATGACATTATTATACGATAATATTTTACAGGACAACTGGCGCTTTCTCAAATCGGTTGGAGTGATCATCGGACTGCGTGTTAAAATAACCTGTGAAGAGCTATGCGCTGTACAAAATTCAGAATGTGAAGGCGGTGTTATCGTGAAGGGCTTGCCTAAACTACCGATTGGTATGGGGAATTTCGAGGAGATAATTACCGGGGGCTATGCCTACGTCGATAAGACGAGCCACCTCGCTGAGATGGCGTGTGCCGGAGAGTATTATTTTATTTCTCGCCCAAGACGCTTCGGCAAATCACTGGCTATTTCAACTCTGGACGCTCTCTTCTCTGGCAGAGAGGAACTGTTTCATGGACTCTCGGCGGAAAATTTTTTTAAGAGGTCTGATTACTGGGCCTGTCCAGTAATTTCATTCGACATGAGCCGCATATCGCTCAAAGGCGGTCTCGCGGAATTTGAAAACGGACTCAAGCGTCAGGTCGTGAAAAATTTCGAACGGCACTCGTTAGTCGTCTCGAACGCGATTTTGGAGAGCGCTTGTTCCGCGCTTGACGATCTGTTGCGGAATTTATTGGACTCCATAGGCCCAGCGGTTGTGCTGATCGACGATTATGACAGTCCTATTCTGGATCTTGTCAGACGGGGGGAGGACTCGTCTCCGGCGAGAAAGGCCTTCATGGATCTCTTCGGAAGGATTAGCGATGTCCTCCACAAATTGAGGTTTGTCCTGGTTACGGGAGTCACCAAATTTTCACCGCTCGGCGATCTCTCGGCAATGAACAGATTGGAGGATATATCGAGGGATGCCCGTTACGCGTCGATGCTTGGTTTTACCGAGGATGAACTAACGCGATACTTTGCGCCTCACATCGACGGCGCCGCGGAGTCGTGCGCGGCTATCCGCAGTGTCATGGTCGAATCTATCAGGAATTACTATGGAGGATATTCCTTTGACGGGAAGAGCGCCGTATGCAACCCGTTCTCGACGCTGAGCTTTCTGGAGGAGAGGGAGTTTCGCGGCTTCTGGTTTGACCCCGCGTCGCTATCGTTCCTGAAGGACTACATCAAGGCAAAGGGGCTCACTGTGGAGCAGTTCAGAGGCATAGACGTTTCGAATGACTCCATCTCCGCGTCGGGGGAGATAGAGCACGCGCCAGCCGTCTACCTGCTGTATCAGATAGGGTGTCTCACATTGCGCCCCGGCCGCGCGCACGAGTTCACCCTCGATTACCCCAATCGGGAGGTCAGGGTGGCCCTCTCCTCGCTCTTTGTGACGAACATCCTCGGCTCTGCCTCCGAATCTGACGAATCGAGAAGACGCCTGAAGCGCTGTCTGCTCGACGGGGATACCAAAGGGGTTGTCGCGGAGTTCAACCGCGTGATCGAGGCGGCGCCGTATGACAGCTTAGATCGAGCGGCGAGGCGGGCGGTAAGAGGCCTGCGATTGAAAATCGACGCATGGGAGTGGCTCTACAGCTCCACCCTGCTCTCTTACCTTATCGGAATGGGGCTCGACGTCGATTCTTCTCTCGACTCAGGCGGCAAGGCGCCCAATATGGTTATCAAGATCCCCGGGCGCTCATGGGTGATCGGGCTCGATATAGTAAAAGGATGCTCCGAAGCTGGCAAAGCCGCCGAGTCGATATTGAAGCGTCTGAAAGAATCCGGTCCCGTCGGCGGGTATGATGAAGCAGTCCTCCTCGGCCTCTTGATCGACGACGAGCGCAAGAGCATAACAGCCTTCAGTTCGGAGACAGATGTCAGCGCGAGTGGTTCGGCGGGTGGGGAGAACGAGCCTGGCGCGGAGCTTGAAGAAGTGCCCGCGCCGGAGTCAGGCTGACGGCATCCGATATCGATGCCAATGTCTCCGCCGGCTGATGAGCGCCCCCCAGATTACGTGTTGTCGCGCAAACGATACGAAGGGGACTCAGCGGCGTAATGTTGAAACTGTATCTCCTTGGAGAACCCCGCGCGGAATATGCTGGCGAGCGTCTCTCCTTCCCAATAAGGAAGGCGCTCGCGATGTTGTTGTATGCCGCAAACAAGGGCAGAGCATCCCGCGAGGAGCTTGCTCTGCTCCTCTGGGGCGGCAGCGGGGGCGGGCGTTCTTCGAACAATCTCAGGAATGCTGTATATCTGCTCCGCGGAATGCTGCCGGAGAACTTCTTCGCGGACAGGAGATATGTATGGGTAGAGGGTCATGCCACGGACTTGGACGAAGTATCGCTCCTGTCGGACACTGGCATAGACATTGAGGAATGTCTTTTCGAGGAGCCGCTCTGCGGCCTGGATGGACTTGGGACGGCGGAGTTCGATGAATGGCTGTCTTTCGCGAGAGAATCCATCAGGCGCGGGATAGCCGATAAGCTCCGGGAGAGGGTTGGATTATGCTATGAGCGGGCGATGACCGATGTACTCGTGAAATCCCTCGTGGCGTTGCTGAGGCTCGACCCGTTCGATGAGGATTCGGTGCTTGAACTGATGGATGCGCACTATAACGCGGGTTGCGCGGCTGCCGCCGTCTCATGTTTCAAGTCGTATCAGGAGCGTCTCCGTTCAGAGATCGGGATATCGCCGAGCGCGCGGGCGATCGGCTTTTTCAGGAAACTTGCCGCGCGCGGGAGTGATATGTCCGGTGAGAAGCGGCTGGGAGAATTTTTCTGTTGCAGGGAGAAGGAGATTGGAGAGATCCTGAGTTTTGTCTCCGGAGATCGAGAGGAGACGCGGTTTATCTTCATAAACGGAGAGGCCGGCGTCGGTAAGACCGCCCTTGTACGGCGCGCCATAGAGCTGACGTCTGTCGAATCATCCGATGTCTTCACTGCCAATCCGTGCGTGGTCGGGGAGAAATTTCCATACTCGTCATGGAGCGGCATCGCCTCTCAGATCAAATCCAGGCTGGCGGAGAGAGGGGCGGCGGCGGATCGAGCCGCGGCTAGGCTCCTGTCAATGGTCTTCTATGATTTCCCGGAAGAAGGACCAGCGGACGCGCGGCAGAGAATGGGACCTCCGCCGGAGCCAAACCCGGTAAATATCGCCATGGCGCTCCGTACCCTGATCGAGAGCGTCTCCGGCGCGCGGCGGCCTATATTTGTGCTGGAGGACCTTCACTGGTTCGATCCCCAGTCGCTCTTGCTCCTCAGATCGTTTCTGTCGGAGATATCCCTGCCGGCGACGGTTTATCTGACCAGCCGTCCGGAGGCCGCCCTATCCGTCATCGGGATGCTCTACGGAATCAGACCCTCCGCCCGAGACAGGAGAGACAAAATTCTCGAAATTCAGCTTGCCCCGCTGAGCTCCGAGGATACGTTGCGGCTCTGCCGCGCGTTTCTCTCCGACAGTGTAATATCGCATAGGGGCGAGGAATATTTTACGAAAAAGAGCGAGGGGCTGCCGCTCCTGCTCGTCGAAATGCTGCGAATACTCCAGGACAATCAGGATGCCAACTGCTTCGCCGGTCTCAGAGGCCTAATAATGAGCAGGCTCGATAACATATCGCCACTCCAGCGAGGCGTGATGGAGATACTCTCCGTATTTGGGCACTGCGCGACGCCGGCGGACATAGCGCTGGCGATGGGGCTCCATGAGGAGGATCTGGCGGCGGCGATCGAAGATCTGCTCAGCAGGAGGCTCGTATTCGAAGCGCCGGAGAAGAGGGATGGCGGTAGATTCTCGATTGATTTCTCCCACTCGAACGTCAGGGAATGCGTTTACGACTCCATCCCGGGCATCAGAAAACGTGAGCTTCACAGCCGCGCGGCGGACGGTCTTAATACAAGATATTCCCCACATGAGTGGAACCCCGGGCTCAGCGCCGAACTCCGTTATCACTTCACAAAGGCTGGCCGCGGACTGGATGTTTTAAGGCAGCATCTCCGTGAGATGGGCTTTCACGTGACATTGAACCACGTCTTATTTCCCCTGGCGCGCGACGAGGTGCTTCTGTCGTGCAGGCTGCCGTTTAGCGGAAGAGAGGAGACAGAGCGGAGGATAGACCTTGTGCGCGGTCTTATTCGCGAGATGAGCGCAGGCGGCGACTGTCCGGAGCTCATCGTGATGGAGGCCTGGCATCTTGAGATATGGGGAGGTTATCTCATCAACTGGGGCGAATACAGGGCCGGAATGAGACTCCTCGGAAGAGCGCTCGGTATCGCCGGAAGGAGACGCGCCGCGGAGATTCGCCTGCACTGTCTTGAACATGTGGGGCATTATTTTTTGCAGACTGACAATGCGCCTAAGCTGTTTCAGATCGGCAGAAAGATACTTCGCACCGCAAAGAGCGCGGGAGCCGATCCGCATATCGGCCTCGCGCTTCGCTTTATAGGCATGTCCAAGCTGATCGAGAGAGATTTTGCCGCGGCGGAGAGGATTTTCACGAGGTCGGCGGACGTTTTCGAGGACTTGTCCCATGCGGGCAGGGATTATACATTGAACCTTCTGGCTCCGCTGTGCTACATCGGGGAGATGCGGCAGTGGAGCGGCGCGCCCGATGCCGCGATGGAGATCTTCACGCGCTGTATCGATATATGCAGTAAAATCGGGCTCTTTTGGGGGCGCAGCCATTTTCACGCTCACGCGGCGGATGCCGCATTGGACAAGGGAGACTGGGACGAGGCGTACCGGCACATTGACGCCGGAACCGCGCTCTTCGAAAGCTCAAACGGCGGGCATTGCGGTTCGCTACTGTACAGCATGAAAGCGATTTGTGACGCGAAGAGGGGTAATTCGGGTGGCGCCGCTGATTCCCTGAAGAAAAGCAACTTCCTCTCAGCCATAGGAAAGAGGACGTGGCTTGCCCCGCACCTCATGGCAAAGGCATGGCTCGCTCAGATGCTGGAGAACGGCGTCCTGTATTCCAAGGAGCTCTCGGACTGTTTGAAAATCCCATCGTACATCATAGCCAAGGAGGCGGAGGAACTCTACAGAATCATAGGCGCGGAGGCTAGAGCCGATTTTGTACGAAGCCGATTTATAGAACGCCGGGCGGTCTGACGTATATCTGGCGCGAAGGGCTGAAAGACCTCACCCCAGCCCCAGAAAAGACAACCATGCTGTGATCGTAATCGGCGCCAGCACAGTGGATATCGCCACCGTCTCACAGGCGTACTGTTCATCCAGGTTCAGGCTTCTAGCAACGATAAACGCGTTGACCGCGGTCGGGGTAGCTGAGACTATGACGGCCGCCCGCAGTATGATTTCGGGAGTATCGAAGGCGACAAAAGTTGCCCAGGTGATGGCCGGGTGGATGATCAGCTTGACCGCTACGTCGTGCCACGTGTTCTTTAGCGCCGGGAGCAGTTCCGGCAGTTCCAGGCCGGCGCCGAGGACTATCAGCGCAACGCCGGTTGCCATATCGCCGACCAGCTTGCAGGAGATCAGGACAGTCTCCGGCACTGGAAGTCCAAACCGTGACGCCGCTAGACCGAGAAGGCACGAGGCAACCAGCGGATTTTTCAGCACCTTGACGATCATGGAGAACAACGCTCTCATGGAGATCCAACCGGACATGATTATCTCGCCCGACAGTATGGAGATGAGGTTTTGACCGGGCATCGTTATCGCGAGCACTATCGACGCCGCGTCGAGACCATCACTGCCCAGCGCCAGCATTACGATGGGCAGTCCTAGATAGACGCTGTTTGTCCTTGTCGAGGCCATTACGGAGAACGCTTGGAGGTCCTTCCTCCCCCTGTGCGCCACGAGCGACACCAAAAAACCGGCGATGGAGACTAGGACGAGCGGCACATACGCGGCACATACGAGATTTCCATGCTGAGAGAGCTCCCCCCCAGCGAGATATGTTGTCCGAAACAGCAGGGTCGGAAGCGCGACCCAGTATAAAACCTTGATGAAGGTCTCCCTGTCACCGGAGGACAAAAACCCGCGGTTCCTCAACACCATCCCGAGGGCTATCACAAATATCAGGGGAGCTATTGTATATAATCCGTTCACGATCTCACCTCGTCAATGCCGATCCAATACTCGCCCAACAGCGCATATCATGGTAACATATTTTCGTTGAATTCACGCTGAAATGACGATGCGGAGGCTGATCCATGCATATTGCCATTGGAATTATACTGATGCTTGTAATAGCGATTGTCTCCCTGCTCCTTGCCGTCAGCAGGCTGAAGGAGAACGGGGCGGCGTTGGAGCACGTTGCCAGGGAGCTCTTGTTGCGGCTGGAATCCATCGAGGAGAGCATTGCGAAATTAGAGCGCGGTTCCGCGGACTCGATGTCGCGGATCAGCGAGGCTATCTCCGCGTCGGCGAGATCCGACAGGGAGGAACTCGCGAGAAACTTCGCCGCGTTCTCGGAATACCAGTCCAGATATATCAAGGATTTCGTGGAGATTCACCGGAGCGCGACGGACGCTCTGTCGGACAGAATCGATAAACTTGCCGCGTATGGCGGAAGATCCTTCAAAACACCTGAGACATCCCGAATGGATGGAGATGTGCCGCCGGAAGGGGTCAGAGCGCAGTCATGACGGATACCGACAGTTTCACGAGCGCGATCTGCTGGGTGGTGACGGGCGCGGGACACTTCCTGAGGGAGAGCGTGGGGCTGATGTCCCGTTTTGACAGCGTGGATGTTTTCATGACCAGGGCAGCGGCCGAAGTGGCCGCCAGGTACAGTGTCACGGCAACCATCGGAAATTCGGCCCGTCTGGTCTCTGTAGAAAAGGACTACAGCTCCGCCCCGTTGATTCACTTCTCCGGGAGGAAGTATTCCGTGCTCGTAATCGCGCCCGCTACGGCCAACACTGTGGCAAAGTGCTCGCTCGGCATCGCCGACTCGCTGGCGAGCAACTTCTTCGCGCAGGCCGGCAAGAGCGGAACGCCCATAGTAGTCCTGCCGACGGATGTCGCGCCCGAGGCGTCATCAGTCACCCCGTCCGGCAGAACCATAACAATCAGACCCCGCCCGGTGGATTTGAGACATACCGACGCGCTGTCGGAATTCTCCGGCGTCACTCTCGTACGTTCTGTGGATGACTTAGATGCCGCGATACGGCGGTTCCTGCATGACGAGTGAACGACCGCCCGTTCGGGCGCGGCGATGTAAATGGGGTAACGCAGTTCCGCCAGATCCGCGGGCGTTGCCGCGAGTGCCCGTCCTGATGAAAAGAGCGATGTGGAGATGCGAATAGATATGCTCCATGGGATGAAGCTGGTCTCGGCCACAATCTGTGTTCTGCTCCTCTTATGCTGCTTTAAAACAGCGGCTGGCGCCGTGCGTTCTGATACTTCTGGATACGAGCCGTGGTCGGTCTTAAGCGGGTCTACCCATATGACTGGCATGTCTCAGACAGCCGACTACTGGCGCGAGCTCGCCCAGTCGCGAACTCGGTGGTTGGCGACTGCCTCCCTGCTGTTCGCCTGTCTGCTCATGGGGATGTTTTTGATGTTCTGCCAGCACTGGAATGAGGGGTTGAGGCTGGAGAAGATAGTGCACGAACGTACTCGGGAGCTGGAGGAGCAGACCAACGCCGCTTATGCCGCTGCGAGGACGAAGGGTGATTTTCTCGCGCGAATGAGCCATGAGATACGCACCCCTATGAATGCCATTATAGGGATGAGCGAACTGGCGCTCAGGGAGGAGATCTCCCCCGCGGCGCTGGGGTATATTTCGGAAATCAGGCACGCGGGCGCGAACCTGCTATCGATAATCAACGATATACTTGATTTCTCCAAGGTCGAATCCGGAAAGATAGAGATTGATCCAAAGCCCTACATGCTCGCATCTCTCTTGAATGACGTGACCAGCGTCACTCAAGTCCGTATAGCCGAAAAATCGCTCTTGTTCATAGCGAACGCCGATGCCAACCTTCCCGGCAACTTGATCGGAGACGTGGCCCGAATACGCCAGGTTCTCCTGAATGTCCTCTCGAACGCAGTGAAGTACACCAAAGAAGGCTACGTGATGTTCTCGGTGAGCGGCAAGCCGAGCGGCGGCGATGAGATTGAGCTTCGCTTTGAGATCGAGGACAGCGGCATAGGCATCAAAAAGGAGGAGATGGGCGAACTGTTCGGCGATTTTGTCCGGCTCGACGGCGAGCTGAACAGAGGCGTCGAGGGGACCGGCCTGGGCCTCGCGATAGCCAGTCACCTCTGCGAACTCATGAACGGCAAGATAAAACTGTCCAGCGTCTACGGCGAAGGTTCCGTGTTCACCGTGACAGTCCCGCAGAGGTATGCCGGCGGCAGTCGTCTGGCGGTCGTTGAGGACCTTAAGGATATCAGTATCCTGCTCTACGACAACAGGCCGCTCTATGCCGTGTCCGTACTGTCCTCGTTGGAAAATCTGCGGGCGTCCGTCGATCACGCCGAAAACCTGGATGTTTTTTTGTCAAAGCTTGTAAGCGGCGAGTTTCAATTCGCGTTTATCTCTTACGATGCCGTAGACTGTGCTGTCGATCGTGTAAAGAGACATAAACTCAACACGAGGATCGTATTGCTCGCTGGTTTGAACGAGGCGCCAATATTTCGCGAGATCCGCACTATAGCGATGCCAGCCTATGCCGTCCCTATAGCTAATGTCTTAAACGGCCTTGCCGCCGCGAAAAATAGGGAAAAGGGCTCAGCCGTACGCTTTACCGCTCCGGAGGCCTGCGCGCTTGTCGTTGACGACAACAGGACAAACCTGAAAGTCGCCCAGGGACTGCTCATGCCCTACGGGATCCGCGCCGACGCCTGCGAAAGCGGAGAGGAAGCTTTGAAGCTTGTCCGCGACAGACACTACGACCTAATCTTTATGGACCATATGATGCCCGGCATGGATGGCGTGGAGACAACGGCCCGCCTGCGGAGGCTGGAGAACTGTGCCAATGTTCCGATCATCGCTCTCACCGCCAACGCGGTGTCGGGGATGCGGGAGATGTTTATAGGAAGCGGCATGGATGATTTTTTGTCAAAGCCGGTGGATCCACTCATGATGGCCGATGTACTGCTCAAATGGATCCCCGAGGCGAAACGAACGGTTCTCGATGAGCCGCCCTCGGAGGATGATCGGGTGTATCGGTGGCTGCCTCCCGTAGATGGAGTGGATTTCGACAGGGCGGTCGAACGAATTGGGGGCAGCGTCGAAGCGTATCTCGATGTGGTTCGGTCGTACATGATTCATACCCCCGAGATCTTAGACCGGCTTAGAGACCCCTTGCCTGAGACGATCGGCGATTACGCGATCGCCATTCACGGCATAAAGGGGAGCAGCTACAATATCTGTGCGGACACGGTCGGAAAACTAGCGGCCGAACTGGAGGACGCGGCGAAAGCTGGGGATATCGCGACGGTGCGGTCAAAAAATTATGCCTTCATCGTCGCCGCGGAAAAGTTGATCTGGAACCTCAGGTCAACTCTGGAGAGTACCGTGACCGATGAAAAACCCAGGAGGGACGCGCCGGACAGGGCCGTTCTTCTTTCGATTCTCGAAGCGTGCGAGCGTTACGACGTAGGGACCATGCAGGATGCCTTGGACGAGCTCGATAGATATTCATATGAAGACGGCTCTGAACTCGTCGTATGGTTATGCGACCAACTGAGAAATCTCGAGTATGACTCGATCAGGGGGCGGCTGCGAAACGCGCTGGATGCGCGGAGTGATTGATTTCAAATAAATGCTGACGCCAATTGGAGATGATACCCCATGAACGAGCGCGTCAAAGCGATATATGAGGATATTTGGACCCTGTGCTCCGAAGCGTTTGAAGCCGCGAAGATCGATACGATCATTAAGGACCGGGCTCTTCTGAAACCGAAGGAGTTCTCCATCCTGTTGTCGTCCGATGAATACCAGGCGTCCCTCGACGTCTATAAGACGCTCTATGAATATGAAATGGCAGGTTTTTTAATTTACCTGGGCCTTTCGGACGGATCGATGGACGAGGGCGAATTGCGATTCATAAGAGAATACGACTCCATCTGCAAAAACCCGAAATTCGCCAACTCGCTTGGACAGGCATCCGTCGAGGTGTTCTCGAATTCTGTGAGACGAATTTTCGACGTCAACTTTTACGAAAAGGACGTCCCGTACGTTTTCAAGACGGCGGCAGAGGCGGATCTGACGCAAGGCCGCGCGTACGGCAGCGCGTCGTTCTCCGAACGGCTCTACGATCTGTTTTTTCAGCTCGGGGAAGAGTTCTTGGCGTGCAGTGAGGAGGGGGGTAAAAAAGCGCACAGGTTTGGCGCTTGCATGGACATTATAAAGACGTATGTCAGCACGTACGCGGGGAGTGCTTTGCCATCCGGCGAAGCGCCCATGCCAGACCCCGAACCGCCTGTGCCGGATCCAAAGTCGCTCATGCCGGACCCCGAACCGCTTATGCCGGACACAAAATCG
>JAIRWR010000058.1 GCA_031268885.1 Synergistaceae bacterium | reverse complement strand
CAGCCCCGACAGTGACGGCATTTTCGCGGGCGACAGCATAACCGTCTCGACGACCGGAAACGTAACAGCGAGCGCAACCGAAGCCGGTTTTGCTATGAATGCGGATGGCACGATCAGCATGACCAATGGAACGACGACGCTGAACTATGACGGGATGGAGAACTCGGTTGGCCCCACAAAACCCGCATATAACAGACCCGATCCCGCTGTAGTGATCGTAATCGATGGAATGACGGCCCTGGGCGATCAGACGGTCGATATCACAGCCCCGATGATCGGAGCGACGCCGCAGAAGACGACAACACCGGGAACCGGCTACACTGGAACGATAAGCTGGAGCGGCAACCCGGAGACGTTCGCGGCATCGACCGTTTACACGGCGACAGTGGCCCTGACCTCGACCGCCGGTTATCAGTGGCCCGTGACAGCTCCGACGATCACGGCGCCCGGCCAGACACTCGCCACAGTCCCGACAGTCAGCGACACGGGAAGCGGCAACACGCTGACGTTCACCGTCACATTCCCAGCGACGGCGGCAGCCTTGGTCAATCTGGGCAATCAGACAGTCGATATCACAGCCCCGATGATCGGAGCGACGCCACAGAAGACGACAACACCGGGAATCGGCTACACGGGAACGATAAGCTGGAGCGGCAACCCGGAGATGTTCGCGGGCTCGACCGTTTACACCGCGACAGTGACCCTGACCTCGACCGCCGGCTATCAGTGGCCCGTGACAGCTCCGACGATCACGGCGCCCGGCCAGATCCTCGCCACAGTCCCGACGGTCAGCGACACGGGAAGCGGCAACACGCTGACGTTCACCGTCACATTCCCAGCGACGGCGGCAGCCTTGGTCAATCTGGGCGATCAGACAGTCGATATCACAGCCCCGATGATCGGAGCGACGCCGCAGAAGACGACAACACCGGGAACCGGCTACACGGGAACGATAAGCTGGAGCGGCAACCCGGAGACGTTCGCGGGCTCGACCGTTTACACGGCAACAGTGGCCCTGACCTCGACCGCCGGTTATCAGTGGCCCGTGACAGCTCCGACGATCACGGCGCCCGGCCAGACCCTCGCCGCAGTCCCGACGGTCAGCGGCACGGGAAGCGGTAACACGCTGACGTTCACCGTCACATTCCCAGCGACGGATACCGACCCAGGCTCCGACGATCCCGATACGCCGGTCATCGATAACGGCGACGAGGACGTTCCGGCGGTTATCGTGCCCCTTAACCCGGACAATGACGTGAAAATCGACCCGAACACCGGCGTGGAGACCATCACCGTACCCACGGGATCGATAACGCAAGCGATCATCGACGCCGCGCTCGAAGTGGCCTTTGAAGCTGGAGGCACGGAGCCCACGGTGGAAGTCAAGATCGATAAGCCGGTCGATGCCACTGGCGCGCCTGTCGAGGTCAAAGAAGTCAGGGTCGGAATCTCCGTCAGTGATCTGAAAACCGTTGCGGAGAGCGAGGTCGAGAACATTAAGATCGCTTCCGATGTCGGCGAGATCACGCTGAACACCGGCGCGATGAAAGACCTGATCGCGAGCGCGGGAAGCCAAGGTACGGTCGAAGTCGTCATAACCAGAGAGGATAAGACGCGGCTGGAGGAACTGACCCAGCGGCAGCGGGAGACGTTGAGCGACGACGAGAGAGTTCGCGAGGTCTACGACATCTCCCTGTTTGCCAACAGAGCTAAAGTAGAGAACTTCGTGACCCAGACCGGCAAGCTGACCATCGGCCTGCCTTACGAACTGAGAGACGGAGAAGAGCCTGAGAACGTATGGGTTCATTACGTGGAAGAGAGCGGCCTCGCCGTGCCGATGGAGGACGGCAGAAGATACGACCGGAACAGGAAGGCCGCCATATTCGAGACGAATCATCTTTCGATCTTCGCGATCGTTTACGAAGCAGATGCGGAGACGCAGCCAGGCGAAGACGAACTCAGCGGCGGCAGTAGCGGAGTCGGATGCGACACTGGTTTCGGCGTTTTGGGCATGGCCGGATGGGTGATTCTTGCGCTTTTTTCCTTAAAGGACCGCGCTGGCCGCGCATCGAGCCGATGATTGAAAGGTAACTGTTCAAACCCTTTCTGTTCAACGCCAGTCTGGCAAGGATTTCCATTAGGGGGGGCTCTGCCCCCCCTAATCTTGAACGTCTTTCGTTATCTTCGTGAAATTTCGAATTTATGGGTGAAAAAGGGTTGGAGTCCGCACGATAAGCGTGTTATCCTTGAAACGGTGGGACAGTCATACGATCCTGGTGGATTACGCATATATCTTTTTGCTGATATTGTGTATAATCAAATTGTAATGTGGGGAGCGTGGCATTCAGGCGTTCTATATTGTTGTCTGTTCATCACGAAACGCGGATTGTATTAATGCTGATCAGGGGTCTGGAGTCAAAAGAGTTGAAATAAGCGTTTACGGGTACTCGGCGCGGATGCGTTGATTCCCGTTTGAATGTGGATTGTATCATAACTTCAGAGGGGGAGATTTACGATGAGCTTTTACGTGCCATACTCCGACCTTCCTTCTGAGGCGGTAGCGTTGGACAGCGCGATCGACAGCCTAAGAGAGGAACTGGACGCAACTAACCTGTACCATCAGAGATATCTCGTTCTGAATGACGAGCCCCTGAAGGAACTGATGCTTCACAATCGAGACGAGGAGATCGAACACTGCGCAATGCTCATCGAATGGCTCAGGCGCAAGTTTCCGGAGTTCGACAGGGAGCTTAGGAAGTATCTGTTTACGGATGCCGGGATTACCAGGATAGAGGCAGTCCCCGACGGAGGGAACGCGGGAGATCCCGCTGCCCGGTCGCTCGGTATCGGTTCACTTCTCAGATAATTGACTATTATATACTTCAAACGCGTACAGATGGCAGCTGTGCTAATTATGCGGATGCTCTGGGTCAGTTCCAAAAGTTGGCGGATACATCTTTATCTGTGACCGTTTCGAGTATAGCGATAAATAACAAGACGGGAGGTTATTTCAAATATGGAGACGTTTGGACGTGATCAGATTCCAATAAGCCAGGAAGCTTTCGCGGAGATAGAAGCCAAGGCGGTGACAGTCCTCAGCGCCAACCTTTCCGCCAGAAAGTTCGTCGATGTACGCGGGCCGTTTGGCTGGGATTACTCCGGAGCGCCGGCCGGCAGAGTGGGCGAGGTCAAACCGGACAGTGGCGTGGAGTTCGGCGTGAGGGTAGTAATGCCGGTCGTGGAGTCGAGGGTCAACTTCGAGCTTGGCATCGGAGAGTTCCGCGACTTCGAGAGGGGCGCGTCTGATATCGACATGACCCCGCTCGAACGCGCGGCAATCGCGATAGCGGCGTTCGAGGACAAGGCGGTCTACAGGGGTCTGGAGGGGACTGCCATCACGGGGATGAAACCGGTCTCGTGGTATCCCCCTCTTGAACTGCCCAGGGCCGATCCGGAGGCATTCGTGCGCGCCATATCCGTCTCGACCTACGCCATGAAGGCCGGCCAATCAATCGATGGGCCCTACGCGCTCATAGGCGGGCACGCGCTCCGCTACGCGCTCGGCAAATTTGTCAGCAGCAGGACTCTGTACGAGGTTCTGGTGGCAAACACCGACGTCACGGAATTCATATTCACCCCGTCTTACGACGGCGCTTATCTGGTCTCACGCAGAGGCGGCGACTTCGATCTCTCTCTCGGCTGTGACCTTACCGTCGGATTCGAGCGTAGAGACGGCGATACGCTGAAGCTGTACATTGTGGAATCATTCGCGTTCAGGGTTCTGGAGCCGAGGGCCTTCCGTGTTTTGGACCTCAAGTAGGCGAGCGGACTCTTTAAGGGGCTGATCTGACGGCGAGGGCCTGAATGTTCTAAGATCTGAACCCGCAAGGTCTGTATTCCAAAATGGCAGGATATTGTCTCGGTCATTATACAGACATGGAATTATGGGCCTATGGGGTGTGGTCAACGGGCCTCTGGAGGAGGGATATCCTTGCACGTCTCCCTATATCGGAAACACAGGCCTGTCAGGTTTCAAGAGATCATCGGGCAGGATGCGGCGGTGAGTATGTTGCGCCTGTCGTGTTTGGAGAAACGCCTGGGACACGCTTATATGTTTTCCGGTCCCCGCGGCTGTGGCAAGACGACCGCGGCCCGTATCCTGGCGAAGGCGGTTAACTGCGAGAACCTCTCCAGCGAAGGAGAACCGTGTTGCAAGTGCGAGTCCTGCCTGGCAATCACGGAAGGTGGCCACTTGGATGTCATGGAGATCGACGCCGCCTCGAACAGGGGGATCGACCAGATCAGGGAGCTGAAGTCTCACGTGGGGCTGGCCCCGTTCATGGGCGGGATGAAGCTATACATTTTAGACGAGGTTCACATGCTGACCACGGAGGCATTCAACGCTCTGCTCAAGACGCTCGAAGAACCTCCCCGGTCTGTCATGTTCATATTTGCGACAACCGAGCCCAACAAGGTTCCGGTGACAATACGTTCGCGTTGTCTGCACATTCCTTTTCACAGAATATCGACGGATTATATGGTAACTCACCTCCAGGACATAGCCTTGAGGGACGGTCTCGAGACCGAGGAGTCCGCGCTCTGGGAGATATCCCGAAACGCGGATGGAGCGCTCAGGGACGCTCTCTCCATGATGGAGCAGGCGCTCGCGATGGGGAATGGCCGAGTTTCGTCCGATTCCGTGCGCGCCATGCTCGGCGGCGGAAGCAGGGCTGAGATGGAGGGTCTGGTGTCAAGCCTTAGGACCGATCCGGCTTCGTCGTCCGTAATTTTAAACGAAATACTCGGCAGGGGAGTCTCTCCAGAGAGATTATTGAGCGCGCTCTATCCTGTGTTCCGCGATATGTGGGTTTACAACCTCTGGGGGGAGGAGGCGATTGCGGGTGTTACAATGTCGCGGGAGGAGCTTGAGTATCTGAGGTCCGAGTCTCCAAAATGGGCGCCGTCTATGCTTGGGCGCGCGTGCTCCGCTTGCGCCGCGCTCTTTCAGAAGGCGCGCTGGGGACTGGGATCCGAAGTCTTTTCCGGTCTTCTGCTATTCGACCTGCTCGCGGCGGCAGAGACCGTACCCTCGGCCCAAAGCGCTCCGCGTCCGAAGAATGACGTGAATCCCAGGATAACAGAGCCTGTGGCGCGTATGGAACCTTTCGGCGGCGCTCCGGTTCAAACGCCCTCGAAAGAAAAAGCGGACGATCTCCCGGACCGCTCTACCCTGCCAGAACTCATATCGCGCCTGCTGGACGAGGACCTCGCGCTCTGCGCCGCTCTCGTGGACGTCAAGATCCATCTCGTCGGCGGAGCGCTTACGTTTGATTGTTCCGAGGCATCGCCGTTCTCAAAGGCAATGATGGATTCGAGGTTATCGAGCGCGGCTGTCGCGCGCGCTCTAGGGTTGTCGCAGACGGACTCCAAGCCCGCTGCCGGCGCGTTTGGAGTCAAGGAGGCGGCCGGCGCTCAGCCGGAGAAGAAGGAGCTTCCGTCGTCCTCGTCGATGTCGCTGGACGAGATCTCGTCATTTCTGAACGCCGATCTGCTCGTCTCAAGAAGCGTCAGCCGCGCCGGCGAACAGACCTTAGACGACATCGCCGACCCGGATCTAACGCACGATGCCAACGATGAGCGGGATCCTCCGGACAACTGACGCCAGATGAAATAATTTTGATTAGCAAGGAGCAGTATTTATCATGGGCAGTACGGAAAAACAATTCGCGCACCTGCACGTTCACAGCGAATACAGCCTGCTGGACGGAACTAATCGCTGTGTGGACTTAGCCAGAAGAACGTCTGAATTTGGGATGAAATCCGTCGCTATTACCGATCATGGGGTTATGTACGGGTGCGTCGAATTTTACGACGAATGCAAAAAACACGGGGTCAACCCGATAATAGGCTGCGAGGTTTATGTGGCCCCAAGCGGCCACACGCGCAAGGAGTCTAAGGAGCAGTATCACCTGATACTTCTGGCGGAGAATAACGAGGGCTATCACAATCTTGTTAAGCTCGTCTCCACAGCCTGCACCGACGGCTTTTACTATAAACCGAGAATAGACCACGATCTCCTGTCGCGTCACAGCAGGGGGCTGATAGCGTCATCCGCGTGTCTGGGAGGAGAGATACCTTCGATGATAATGGCGGGAGACATGGAAGGGGCCTTATCCAGGGCGGAGTTGTACCGGGATATAATGGGACCGGGGAACTTTCTGCTGGAAATACAGCACAACTCCGTCCCAGCCCAGGCCGCGGTGAACAAAGCGCTGATAGAGATGAGCCGTGAACACGGATTCCCACTGATAGCCACAAACGACGCGCATTACATGGACCGGGAGGACGCGTTGTGGCATGATGTCCTTCTGTGCGTTCAGACAGACAGCAAGGTAAATGACGAGAAGCGTCTTCGCTTTACCGGCGACGACTACTATTTTCGTTCTCCGGAGGAGATGTGGGCACTCTTCGGGAAAGAGGTTCCGGAAGCCCTGATAAACACTGTCGAGGTGGCGGAGAGATGCGCCGTCAATCTGGATCTCGATCATAAACGCTACTACCTCCCCAACTACGAGATACCGGAGGGGGAGACACTGGAGACGCACCTGCGCCGCATCGCGGCCGAAGGGTTGAGGAACAGGCTTCAGACAGACTCCCCGCCGGAGAACTACTTAAAGAGAATGGAGTACGAGCTGGGGATTATCGAGCGCATGGAGTTCCCAGGATATTTCTGTATCGTCTCGGATATCATTCGCAAGGCGCGCGAAATGGGGATACCGGTGGGGCCGGGGAGGGGATCGGCCGCCGGCTCGCTGGTGGCGTGGGCGCTTCGCATCACCGACCTAAATCCGATAGAACACGGACTCCTCTTCGAGAGGTTCCTGAACCCGGAACGAATAAGCATGCCCGATATCGATACCGACATCTCCGACAGGGGGAGGGACGAGGTGATATCCTACATCGTCCAGAAGTACGGTTCCGATCATGTGGCCCAGATCATAACGTTCGGACACATGATGAGCAAGGCGGCAGTCAAGGATGTTGGGCGCGCGCTCGATATCCCCTACGCGGAGGTCAACAGGATAGCAAAGCTCATTCCGGATCCGGTAAAATCTGGAGTCAAGAACATAAAGGACGCCATTGTCCAGAACAGCGAGCTGTCGTCCCTGTACGCGTCCGATCCGTCCATACGCCGTCTGCTCGACATCTCGATCAGAATAGAGGGCCTGGCCCGCCACGCCTCTCAGCACGCGGCAGGGATTGTGATAACGCCCGAACCGACCGCCGAGATGACGCCCGTCACAAAGATAAAGGGCAGCAATCAGGTTGTGACGCAGTATTCGATGGAACCGATCGAGAAACTCGGTCTTGTCAAGATGGACTTTCTCGGTTTGCGCACGCTGTCCATACTGGAGAGGGCGCTCCGTAACATCGAGTTGAGCGGATACGAGCCGGTCCGCCTCGAATCAATACCGATGGACGACAAGCGCACGTTTGAAATGCTCCGCTCCGGTGACACCCTCGGCGTCTTTCAGCTCGAATCGGACGGCATGATCGACCTTGTGCGGAGGATCAAGCCGGACAGCTTCAACGACATCGCCCCCCTCATGGCGCTCTACAGACCCGGCCCCTTGAAAAGCGGCATGACGGAGTCGTACGTGAAGCGCAAGCACAGACACGAGCCGGTTACGTATCTCCATCCCCTTCTGGAGGAATCGCTGTCGGAGACCTACGGCGTCATCCTGTATCAGGAACAGGTCATGCAGTGCGCGTCAAAACTCGCTGGCTACACGCTTGGAGAGGCGGACCTGCTGAGGCGCGCAATGGGTAAAAAGAAGGCAGATGTTATGGAGGCACAGAGGGCGAAGTTTCTGGATGGCGCGGAGCGGAACGGCGTCTCACGCGGGAAGGCCGACGAGATATTCGACATAATAGAGGAGTTCGCTGGTTATGGATTTAATAAATCTCACAGCGCGGCATACGGGCTGATCAGCTACCAGACCGCGTATCTCAAGGCAAACTATGGACCGGAGTACATCGCCGCATACCTGTCAGCGCTGGTCGGTTCAAAGATGGATGTCCTTGGGAGATATGTGGGCAGAGCCAGGGCGCTTGGCTTCCAGGTACTCGCCCCCGACATTAACAGATCGGGGTCCGACTTCACCGTCTCCGGCGGCGCGATCCTGTTTGGATTGTCGGCGGTTTCGAAGGCGGGAAGCGGCGCGGTCACAAGCATTCTCAGGGCGAGGGAATCCGGCGGGCCGTTCAAATCCCTGTGGAATTTTCTGACGAGGGTCGATCTGAGATCCGTGAACACAGGCGTAATCGAAAATCTCATAAAATCCGGCGCGTTCTCAGCGATCGAGCCTAACAGGAGAAGACTTTTCAAGGCAATACAGGAGCAGCTCGGTCTGGCGTCTCGCGGCGCCGGTGAAAAAAACCAGCGTACTCTCTTTGACGATGACACAGAGCCCGACGACACGCCGGCGATGCCGGACATTCCGGATTACGAACCTCGTGAGCTGCTTCGCATGGAGAAGGAGGCGCTTGGAATTTACATATCGGGCCACCCTTATGATGATTACGTCGCCGATGAATACAGGTACGCCACCTGCGCGCTGCGGGATATGGCTCATTGGAGGCCCAGCGACGCGCATGTGACGACCGTCGGCCTGCTTGCCGGATTTAAGGAAAAATATACGAAAAAAGGGGCTCCCATGGGGATACTAATAATGGAGGACTCCGAGAGCCAGGCTCAGGTTGTCTGTTATCCCAAGCTATGGCCCTCCGTCAAGCCCATGCTTCAGGATGGATCGCCCTATGTCGTAAAAGGAGCGATTCGAAACGATGGAGAGCCGTCGATCATTCTGGATGAGATACTTCCACTGTCGGAGGCCAGGGAGAAGAGCGCTCAAGCGGTCAGAATCCAAATTCGTTCCGACGGGTTGCCGGATGATTTCTACAGCTCCCTCCGGTCCGAGTTGGCGAGATTCCCGGGACGCGCGTCAGTGATGCTCGACCTAGAGACGCCGAACGCGCGGGCGCTGCTTAAAATGAGAACCATCAAGGTGTCTATGGAGCCGGAGTTGGCCGAGAGGGTCAGAATCCTCTCCTATGGCCGGGCTGCTGTTGTGAGTTGATGGGCGCGCGGCGCGTCCATCAACGGGAAGGAACTTTAAAATTGAGAAAGGTCAAGATCGTCTGCACTCTCGGTCCGGCATGCGCTGGTTCCGATAAAATCAGGGCCCTCGTTGAAGCCGGGATGAACGTGGCCAGATTCAACTTCAGCCACGGGGATTATGAGACTCATGGGCGCATGCTGGAAGAACTGCGCCAGGTCGAGTCGGAGGGCGTGATGCCCATAGCGGCCATCCTGGATACGAAGGGACCCGAGATACGCACCGGTTCTCTGAAGGAACATCGTCTCGTTTCGCTGAAGGAGGGGTCGTTGTTCGAACTCGTCACGGAAGAGACGGAGGGTGATGCCGACCACGTCTACGTCAGTCACTCCGGCCTTCCAGGCGAGGTCTCAGTCGGGCAGGATATATTCGTCGATGACGGAGCTATTCACCTCAGGGTCGAGAAGACGGGTCCTGGGAGCGTGACTTGCCGCGTCATATTCGGGGGAGCGCTCGGAGAGCACAAGGGAGTCAATATTCCGGGCGCGGAGTTGACAGTTCCAACTCTGACGGAGAAGGACATAAAGGATATAGTGTGGGGCATGGATCACGGCATGGATTACATAGCCGTGTCGTTTGTCCGGGACCGCGAGGATATTATGCGGGTCAGGAGCGTGATAGAGAGCCGCGGCGACAGGAGCAGGCGGATGAATATAATCGCCAAGATAGAGACGCTCCAGGCTGTTTCGAACCTCGATGAGATAGTTCAGGTGGTTGACGCGGTCATGGTTGCCAGGGGAGATCTCGGCGTCGAGATGCCCACAGAGGTCGTCCCGATGGTCCAGAAGAGAATTGTCGAGCTCTGTCGGAACCAGGGGAAGCCAGTGATAGTCGCTACTCAGATGCTGGACTCGATGATCAGGAACCCGCGTCCGACGAGGGCGGAGGCCAGTGATGTAGCTAACGCGGTAATAGATGGGGCGGATGCCGTCATGCTCTCCGGCGAGACCGCCAACGGAGAATATCCGATTGAGGCGGTCAGGATGATGGAGAGGATCGTGATGAGTACAGAGCGCGAGATCTTGAACCGTTATTTTGCCGCCAGAGCGTCGAAGTCTCATGTAGTTCCAGATTCAGTCAGCCACGCCGCTATGCTGGTCGCGGAGGAGATGAACGCGGGTGCGGTCATAACCCTGACCAGAAGCGGGAGCACGGCTTCGATGGTTAGCAAGTACCGCCCGAGGGCCACCATAGTGGCCCCGACTCCACTGCGCTCGACCTGGCGGGCACTCTCCCTCATGTGGGGAGTGATGCCGATTCTCTCCGGGGAGTATCCGAGCGCGGAGAGCGCGGTCGATAGCGCTATGGAACTCGTCCTGAAGCACGGATTTGTGTGCGAGGGGGATGTGGTGGTCATAACGACAGGTTTTCCCGTCTACGTCTCCGGAACTACCAATATGCTGCTCGTTCAGACGGTAGGTCGCGTGCTCTTCCGGGCTCCGTCGCTTATAAAGAGGGAGGCGGCCGGTTTTGTGTGCGTCGCGCGCGGAGCCGCGGAGGCTGTGGAAAAGATGGAGGATGGCAATGTCCTCGTCGCTCCTTCTACAGACAGGGAGTATCTCCCGGCGCTGAAGAAGGCTGTAGCGGTGATCACGGAGGAGCCTGGAATGACTGGTTTTGCCCCGATGGCCGCCCTGCGGCTTGGCATCCCGTGCATGACGGGAGTCGATGGGGTGACGGACAAGCTGCGCGACGGCATGTTGATTAGCGTCGATGGAGTTCGCGGAGTGGTATACGAGGGAAGGATGCGGACTGTCGGCTGATGAACCGATGTCGCTGATAGGGACTCACTTATCGGTCTCCGGAGGATTGCACCGCGCGGTGGAACGCGCCTCTCTCCTTGAAGTGGAGGCAATGCAGATATTTACGGGCAATCCCCTGCAGTGGAGAGGAAGAAGCCTCTCTCTCGCCGATGTGGATTCGTTCAGGCGGGCGCTCTTGAACAGCTCTGTTAAGAGCGTCGTCGTTCACTCCTCATATCTGATAAATCTCGCCGGGGAGGACGGGGTCCGAAGGAAGAGCATCGATGCCATGACCGGCGAGATAGAGAGATGTTACCAGTTGGGAGTGGATTCAGTGGTCTTACACCCCGGTTCATCGACGGGGAGAGACAGGGGTGAAGCGATAGGACAGCTGATCCTGTCCCTTGGGGAGGTGCTGGCGCGGACGGAGAAGAACCCCGTCAGGATACTGCTTGAGACGATGGCTGGGGCAGGAGGAACTCTCGGCGTAAGCATAGAGGAGCTGGGATATGTCATAGATGCTCTTGGGTGGAACGACTGTCTGGGGATATGCGCCGATATCTGTCATCTCTTCGGCGCGGGAGTGGACGTCAGGAGCGACGGTGGATATGAGAGGCTGGTCGCGTCAATCGAAAAACACGTCGGAATAAGCAGGGTGGGCTGTTTCCACCTGAGCGACAACAAGGGCCCCCGCGGAAGCAATGTGGACAGGCACGAACATCTCGGTCAGGGGGAGATTGGGATTATCCCATTCGGTATGGTGGTCTCCGATGAAAGATTCGAGAAGACGCCCTGCATACTGGAGACACCCAAGGACGGGATTGGCGACGAGGGGAACATAGCCCTTCTCAAAAAGATGAGAGGAGCGTAGAAACGCTTGCAATCGGCTATTTGGCGGTTGCGCTAGTATTTTAAAATTGGTAACAGTTGGGCTGACCGACAGGATAAGGAGGATGAGTTGTCGTTTTTCGCGAATTTCAGGATTCAAGACCTGATAGACATACTATTGGTCGCCTTTCTGATCTATCGGATACTGCTCTTTTTCGTGGACACGAGGGCGATGCAGCTGGTCCGGGGTGTTCTGATAATAGCTGTGCTTGGGGCATTAGCGAGGGCGTTCGATCTGAGGACGATAACATGGTTGCTGGGACATCTGCTCAGCGCGATCATAATAGCAATACCGATCGTCTTCCAGCCCGAGTTGCGGCGTCTTCTCGAAGAGATTGGACGAGGCCGTCTGTTATCCGGTTCGGAGCGAGCCGACAAACTTGCGGAGAGCTGGGCTGACGATCTCACGAAGGCGATCATATACCTGCAACAGCACAAGATCGGGGCTCTGATCGTCTTTCAGAGGGAGACTGGGCTCCGGGAGATATGGCGGTCGGCGGTTCAGCTTCGGGCGGAGATAACTCAGGAACTCGTGCTTTCGATATTCTGGCCGAACAACCCTCTGCACGACGGAGCGGTCATAATAGACAAGCGGTCGGTGGTGGCCGCGGCGTGCTATCTGCCGCTCTCGGATAACACCGACATATCTCGGTGGTACGGCACAAGACACAGGGCCGCGGTCGGCGTTACCGAGGCATCTGACGCGCAGGCGCTTGTGGTTTCGGAGGAGCAGGGACACGTATCCCTTGCGATACACGGCAGGCTCTCGCCGCGCCCTCTCACTGATGAGCAGCTCTCGCGCTTTCTGCGCAGGTACTTCAACCCACAGGAAGAGAATCTCACTACTCTCCAAAAACTGGGCAGGGAGTTAAAGTCACAGTGGCCGAAACTTAACTGGTAGGCGGTTGATTTAAATGAGCGAAGAAAAGAATGGCGGACAGGCCAAAAAGAGATTTGTGTTCTTTGATCTGTCTGGCGAAATAAAAAAAAGAAAATTGATCGTAAGGGGCCTCTCCGTTTTTTTCGCGGTGGCCTTGTGGTTGTTTGTCACGTGGGATGGGTCGGCGCTGAGCACCAGCGTGATGAGCGTGCCACTACGGCAGCGTGATATTCCTGACGGATATCTGATCTCCTGCGACATAAAAGAGATAAGCGTGAGGATTGAGGGCAGGGTGGAGATGCTCGCTATAATGGCTCGAAACTCGATCAATGCCGTTGTGAGCGTGCAGGATATGACGCCAGGCCGATACAGGCTGCCAGTGCACCTGAGTCTGCCGGATGGGGTGAGGGCGCTTGATTACTCGCCGCGAATCGTCGAATGCGAGCTTCTGCGTCTGATCGAACGCAGGCTGAGGCCGTCGCTGACGCTGGGCGATACTCTCCCGGACGGAATTTGGCTTGACAATGTGCAGATAACACCGGCCGAGGTAACGGTAAAGGGCCCGGAGTCGGATATACTGGCAGTGAGGCGGGCCGAGGCGCGGGTTGTGTCCTCGGACATAACATCCGGCGCGTCGAGAGAGGCGCGGGTCGTTCTTCTTGGAGACGCCGGTGAGATCAAGGGGTTGAATATCGAGCCCGCATCCGTGGCCGTGAAGGCCAATCTGATTAGGTCGGAGGACCTGGCGAGAATTCCGGTCAGGGCTCAGGCAGTCGGTACGCCAGGCGGCGGACTGAGCATAGGCAGCGTTACGGTATCGCCGGACGTGGTCGCCATCCGCGTAACGGAGGGCTCGTTATCAGTGTTGACCGAGATTTTGCTCGACGAGATCGACATGACCGGACACACTGAGGATGTAAATATCGATCTGCCGGTCGAAATTCCGACCTCCAGCGGAGTTCTCATCGGTCCGGAGGTCGTTAACGTCCAGGTGAAACTGAAGTCTGTGTTCGAGTCGAGGACGTTTGTCGGTATTCCCATCAAGATTGAGGGAAAGAGCGATTATGAAGGATGGAGTATCTCTCCTCCTTCGGTGAGTATAACGGTGGAGAGGTCGCTGAATTCGAGCGATCCGTTTGACATGAGCAGTCCCCCGTTCGATCTGTACGTGGATGTTACTAACGTGGTATCCAGCAGAATTGTCCTGCCGGTTCTAATGAGGAACGTGTCTTACGGAATGAAGATCATCCGCGCCGAACCGTCTCAAGTTACTCTGGAGGCGGTCGAGAGCGCGTCAAAACGGTGAGGAGAGGTGTTTCTATGGCAGCTCCCATGAAGGTTCGCAGAATATTCGGCACTGATGGCGCGCGGGACATAGCGAACCGCGGAAACATGACTCCGGAGACCGCGATGTCGTTGGGCCGCGCCTTCGTTCGCTTCCTGGCGGGGAGGGGGTTGAGCAGGCCTGTAGTCGTAGTTGGGCGAGACACGAGGAGATCGGGTTCGATGCTCGAGATGGCTCTCGTCTCTGGTATGATGTCAGAGGGCGCGGATATACGCACGACCGGGGTCTTTCCGACGCCAGGGGTTGGGTTTCTGCTGAACAGGGGCGGTTTTGACGCTGGCGCTGTAATAAGCGCCTCGCATAACCCGGCCGAGTACAACGGGATAAAATTCTTCGGCGCCAACGGACATAAGTTGAGCGACGACGACGAGGCGGAGATCGAAGCGCTCATGCTCGAAAAGGGCGAGGGATACCTCCGTCCTGCCGGAGACTTGATTGGCGAAATCTACCATGACGAAGGACTCTGCGGCCTCTACGTTGAGTGGCTCTCGGAGCAGATATCGCAGATACAGTCTTGGGACTGGCCCATTGTGATCGACGCCGCCAATGGGGCTGCCGCCCGCATTGTAAAGAAGGTGTTCAGCTCCTGGAGGGGCGCCGTCGGTTACAGGGGTATGGATTGCGGCGGCCTCGGCATAAATGACGGCGCTGGGGTCATGCACATGGACCGTCTCTCGTCTGAAGTCGTGGAACAGGGGGCGCGCCTTGGCATCTCTTTCGATGGGGACGCCGACAGGGTTTTACTCTGCGACAGAGAAGGACGAGTCATAGACGGGGACATAATGCTCTGGGTGATCGGGCGTTGTATGTCAAAGGCAGGACTGCTTGGCAGCGGGGTTGTGGCCACTGTGATGAGCAACATGGTCCTGGATGAGAAGCTGGGCGAGGCTGGGATCGAGGTCTTCCGATGCCCAGTCGGAGATAGATATGTGCTCTCTCACATGCGCGAGACCGGAGCGTGTTTAGGAGGGGAGCAGTCCGGGCATATCATAGCCTCGGACAGGGTTACAACTGGGGATGGATTGTGCGCGTCCGTCCTGTTTATCAAATCCTGCGTCGAACTGGGAGAGAACCCGGATACGCTTGTTGACAGATTTCCAAGGTATCCTCAGATTTTAAAAAACTTGAAGATAGAGAATAGAGAATTTGTACTTGCCTCACCGAAACTCGAGGAGGCAAGCGCTGACGCCGCGCGAAAGCTCGCCGGCTCCGGAAGGATCTTGCTTCGCCCGTCCGGGACCGAGCCGCTTTTGAGAATACTTGTGGAGGCCAGGGACGAGGGCGTCATGAGAGAAGTATGCGACGATTTGGAGAGGACTGTCCTCGAAATAGCATCCAGTCAGCAGGTTGGAGCCCATCGGAGGACATATGGATAGCCGTATTCTTTTTGTCTGGGGATTTACGTAACCATCTATCATTATCTAAACAACACTCTCATTATCGCTTATGGATGTCGGAGAGTATGAGCCGTATCGGCGCAATGCTTAACACGGCAGCGCGAGGAAACAGTGAGCCTTTTTTAGAGCGAGAGTACGTCTTTTTCGTTTAGTCCAGTCATTTCGACGATGTCACTGACTGACATTTTGCGGGCAAGCATTTTCCGAGCGACCTCAAATTTACCTTTTTCCATGCCCTCTTTCTTGCCTATTTCTATGCCCTTCTCCATACCCTTTTCCATGCCTATTTCTATGCCCTCTTCCTTCCAAACTTTAACTGCTTCTTCCATCTTGAACTCCGCTATCAGCAAATTTATCCCCTCCGAGGCGTTTACCCGTAAGAATTCGGCCAAGATACCCCTTTCCACACAGTTGTTTACAGCTTGCCCGATAGCTCCCCCCAATTCATAACCCTCTTCCACATACCGGCGCACCTGGGCTATAAAAGCGGCGTAGCCAAAGAGGGTTTCGCTCCTTCTTACAATATCCTCGTTACGTCCCTCGTTGATATTGTAAATCGGAACGATCAATTCCAAAAATCCTCCCGCCGATCCCTGAGTATCCGAATTCCAAAACGCGTCCGAAAGCTTCAGTTCATGCCGGTCGGGAAACTCCTCACTGCCGTTGTACAGAACATAGAATTCGGGTTTCGCTATCTTCAGAAGTTTCGTCCTGTATATACCGTG
>JAIRWR010000035.1 GCA_031268885.1 Synergistaceae bacterium | reverse complement strand
ATGGCAAAGGAGAAATTCGCGAGAAACAAGCCGCATCTGAACATCGGCACGATCGGGCACATAGACCACGGCAAGACGACGCTGACAGCGGCCATAACAAAGACGCTGGCGCGTCTTGGGAATGCGGATTTTACGCCGTTCGACATGATCGACAAGGCTCCGGAGGAGAGGGAGCGCGGCATAACGATCAACATAGCGCACGTCGAATACCAGACGGATAAGCGCCACTACGCGCACATTGACTGCCCCGGTCACGCGGACTACATAAAGAACATGATAACCGGAGCCGCGCAGATGGACGGCGCGATACTTGTAGTAAGCGCGGCTGACGGTCCGATGCCGCAGACGCGCGAGCACGTGCTTCTCGCGCGTCAGGTGAACGTGCCGGCGCTGGTCGTATTCATGAACAAGGTGGATATGGTGGATGACCCCGAGCTGTTGGACCTCGTCGATATGGAGATAAGGGATCTTCTCTCGAAGTACGAATTTCCTGGGGAAGATATCCCAATAATACGCGGGTCGGCATTGAAGGCGCTGGAGAGCGAGTCGGACAACGAGTGGACGGCTGGCATAACGGAGCTGATGAACGCCTGTGACGAGCACATACCGTCACCTGTGAGGGAGATAGAGAAGCCGTTTTTGATGCCGATAGAGGATGTGTTCACGATCACGGGCCGCGGCACGGTTGTGACCGGCCGCGTAGAGCGAGGTGTTATCAAGCCGTCTGACGATGTGGAGATAGTCGGTATAAGGGACACGCAGAAGACAGTAGCGACCAGCCTGGAGATGTTCAGGAAGATACTGGATTCGTCGGAGGCAGGCGACAACGTTGGAGTGCTTCTCCGCGGCACCGGCAAGGATGAGGTTGAGCGTGGTCAGGTATTGGCGAAGCCCGGCAGTATCAAGCCGTATAAGGACTTCAGGGGAGAGGTGTACGTATTGAAGAAGGAGGAGGGTGGTCGTCACACGCCATTTTTCTCAGGTTACAAGCCTCAGTTTTACTTCCGTACGACAGATGTGACGGGAGAGATAAAGCTCGCGGAGGGAGTGGAGATGGTAATGCCTGGTGATAACAGCACGTTCGAGGTAAAGCTGATATCGCCGATAGCGATGGAGCCAGGTCTAAGGTTTGCGGTACGCGAGGGCGGCCGCACCGTGGGCGCGGGCGTCGTCACCGAGATCTCGGGATAGAACCCCGCGAGGAGAAATGACGTTGGCGAAAAACATTCGAATAAAACTCAAGGCATTCGATCACAGGGTACTGGACGCTTCGGCGGTTCAGATAGCGGACACCGCGGGAAGGACCGGAGCGAAGGTATTTGGTCCGATCCCTCTGCCCACGGAGAACAAGAAATTTACTGTATTGAAGTCCCCTCACAAGGACAAGGACGCCAGGGAGCAGTACGAGATAAGGACTCATAAACGCCTGATCGACATCATCGATCCGACACAGAAGACAATGGAAGCGCTGATGCAACTCAACCTTCCTTCTGGAGTCGATATACAGATCAAGCTCTGAACGTCCGCTTGGTCTAAAAGGAGTGAATGGTATGAGCATTGGAGTTCTGGGGAAAAAAGTCGGCATGACTCAGGTCTTTGACGAAGAGGGAAGAGCCGTGCCCGTCACTGTGATAGAGGCCGGTCCTTGTCCGATTGTCGAGATCCGGACCCCGGAAAAGAATAATTACTCTGCGGTACAGCTCGGCTTCATTCAGGAAAAACCGAGCCACGTAAACAAGCCAACAAAGGGATATTTTGCCAAGCAGGGCATAACCCCGCTGAGATTCCTTCGTGAATTCAGAGTGAACGACGTTTCGGAATATTCTGTGGGACAGGAGATCACCGTCTCCCTCTTCAGCGGCGGTGAAAAGGTGGATGTCTGTGGCATTAGCAAGGGTAAGGGATATCAAGGCGGGATGAAACGTCATCACTTTGCCGGAGGCCCTGCAAGTCACGGCGCGTCGAAGGTACACAGAAAACCGGGTTCGAGCGGCGCAAACAGCTATCCGGGCCATATCTTTAAGGGAAAGAAGATGGCTGGGCGCATGGGAGGAGATCGAGTCACCACAAAAGGACTGTCGGTCTTTTCGGTGGACGAGGAGAATAACCTCATTCTCATTCGCGGCTCCGTGCCTGGCGCCAACGACGGGCTCGTGCTGATTATGAAGACGGCCTGACGGAGGGGGATGGCAAGATGCCGGTAGTCAGACAGGTTAATTTCAATGGCGACGAGATAGGCGAATTCGAACTTTGCGGCAGCGTTTTCGACGCTCCGGTTCACGCCGCGGCCATGCATCAGGTGGTGGTGGCTCAACTGGCCAATAAAAGGGTGGGCGCCCATAACACCAAAGACCGCGGCGATGTCCGGGGCGGCGGGCGGAAACCGTGGCGACAGAAACATACGGGACGAGCCAGGGCAGGCAGTACGAGATCTCCCATCTGGGTGGGCGGAGGTGTCGCGCATGGTCCCCACCCGAGGGATTATCGACAGAAAGTGAACAAGAAGGTGCGCAGGCTGGCACTCAGAAGCGCTCTCACGCTGAAGGCGAGGAAGAACGACATGGTCGTTGTGGAGAGTTTCAAGCTGGACGCTCCAAAGACGAAGGATATGATCTCATTCCTGAATAAGCTGGGAGAAGTCAAAAAACCGCTGTTCCTGATGCACGAGAGCAATGGAGCGGTGATAAAATCCGCTTCGAACATCCCAGGGGCGCTGGTCCTGCATGTAGACAGCATAAATGTGTACGACATTTTAAATCACACGCGCCTTATAGCCACGCCGGAAGCGGTGAGACGGATAGAGGAGGTGTTCGGCGCATGATCGCTCTGTCTCATGATATTATATTGCGTCCGATCATTACCGAGAAGAGCAGCAGGCTGATGTCTATGGACAAGTATACATTCGAGGTGCTGCCCCGCGCCAATAAGATAGAGATACGGCGCGCTGTGGAGGATGTTTTCAAGGTAAAGGTCATGAGCGTTCACACAATAAAAATTCATCCGAAGCCCAAGAGGATGGGGCGTTTTTCCGGACACACGCGCTCGTGGAAGAAAGCAATAGTCACACTTCTGCCGGGCGAGCGCATCGAATTCTTCGACGGCGCCGGAATATAGGAGGGATTCCAATATGGGCATCAAAAAGTATCGTCCTATCACACCGGGCCGCCGCTTCATGACAACCTCCGACCGTTCGGAGATCACAAAGGACAGACCGGAGCGCAGTCTGGTCGAATCGCTCAATTCTCACGGAGGAAGAAACAATACCGGCCGCATTACGATGCGTCATCGCGGAGGGGGCGCCCGTAAACTCTACAGGATAATTGACTTCAAACGCGATAAGACCGGCGTGCCGGGTAAGGTGGCGTCCGTAGAATACGACCCGAATCGTTCGGCCAGGATAGCCCTGATAAACTACCTTGACGGGGAGAAGCGTTATATTCTGGCGCCCGTAGGCCTTAAGGTGGGAGATACCATTCTCTCCGGCACAGGGGCAGACATAAAACCGGGAAATGCCTTGAAGCTCAAGGATATGCCCGACGGCACCCTGATACACAATATAGAAATAGAGCCTGGCAGAGGGGGCGTGGCGGTCAGATCCGCCGGAACATCCGCGCAGCTCATGGCCAAGGAGGGGAAGTACGCCTTTGTCAGGATGCCATCTGGCGAACTTCGTCTAGTGTTGCTCGAATGCTCTGCCACAGTGGGACAGGTCGGAAATGAAGAGCATGAGAATATTGTCTATGGAAAGGCCGGCCGAACCAGATGGAAGGGCCGCAGGCCGCATGTCCGCGGCATGGTGATGAATCCAGTCGATCATCCGATGGGAGGCGGCGAGGGACGGAGTAAGTCGAATAAACATCCTGTCTCCCCCTGGGGGACGCCGGCCAAGGGTTACAGGACCCGTAAGCGTAAACCGTCGGACAAGTTCATCATCCGCAGACGCGGTAAGTAGCGCGTTAGGGAGGGATATAGATGCCACGTTCGCTTAAAAAGGGACCTTATGTTGACGCTAAGTTGTTAAAACGCATAGAGGACATGAATGAATCAGGCAGGAAGAGAGTCATCAAGTCCTGGGCCAGGCGGTCCAGCATAACGCCGGAGATGATAGGACACACCATAGCCGTCCACAACGGGAAGATGCATATCCCCGTCTACATCAGCGACAATATGATCGGACACAAGCTCGGGGAGTTTGCTCCAACCCGCAGATTCGGCGGACATGCGGGTCAGGAACGTTCCTCTAAGGTTAAAAAATAGGAGGAATGATCATGGAGAACAGAGAAGCCGTAGAAGCGAAGGCGACTGCCTGGCAAGTTCGTATCTCCACCGACAAGGCAAGAAGGGTTCTCAGTCTCATTAGAGGAAAGAGCGCAGCGGATGCGCTGAGCATATTGAAGTTTACGCCTTGCGCCGGCGCGAGGTATGTGGAAAAGACGTTGAAAAGCGCGCTTGCCAACGCCGAGCATAACCTGGGGTGGGATATGGATAACCTGGTCGTCATAAGGGCAACGGCGGATCAAGGCGCGTATATCAAAAGATTCCGCCCGGTGTCACACGGACGTGCGCATGCCTTCAGGCATCACACGAGCCACATTACTGTCGCAGTGGCAGAGAAATAAGGAGGGGTGACGGTGGGTCAGAAGGTTCACCCGGTAGGTTATCGTCTTGGCGTTATATACGATTGGGAGTCGCGCTGGTATGCCAGCGGGAGGAACTACGCGAAAAATCTTCACGGAGATCTCCAGCTTCGCAAGTGGTTGAAAAAACAGTGGGCAAACGCTGGAATAAGCAAGATCGAGATAGAGCGTATCGGCCATGTCATGCGTTTTACAGTCTTTACCGCGCGCCCCGGAGTCGTCATAGGCAAGGGCGGCACAGAAATCCAGGCGATTCGTGACGAGCTCCAGTCGATGACGGGGAGCCGTATTATGATCAATATTCAGGAGATAAAGAATCCTGACAGTGAGGCTCAGGTAGTGGCTGAAGGAGTCGCCTCCGCGCTAGAGCGAAGAATCAGCTTCAGGCGCGCTATGAAGCAGTCCATCTTCCGCGCCATGAAATCAGGGGCGAAGGGCATAAAAATTCAGTGTGCCGGACGGTTAGGCGGCGCCGAGATAGCTCGCACGGAGTGGTATCTGGAGGGTCAGCTTCCGCTGTCTACTCTCCGTGCCGACATCAACTACGGTTTTACCGAGGCTAGAACGATTTATGGGGTAATAGGCGTGAAGGTATGGATTTACAAAGGCGAAGTAATGGAACGGCCGCTTGTGATAGAGTCTTCGACAACACAGCCGGCAGCCTCAAAGGAGAGGAGGTAGCGCGAGATGCTGTCCCCAAAGAGAGTGAAGTATCGCAAACCGCATCTGACGCCGCTTCGCGGTATATCGAAGGGGGCGACTAAGGTTGACTTCGGCGAATACGGTCTGCAGGCCCTCGAAAATGGATGGATAACAGCCAGACAGATTGAGGCTGTGCGAGTCTCTATATCCCGCAAGATGAAAAAAGGCGGAAAGATATGGATTAGGATCTTCCCAGACCGGCCTGTTACGGAAAAGCCGCTCGAAACTCGTATGGGCAAGGGCAAGGGTAACGTGGAGTATTGGTCGGCGGCGGTGAAAAGAGGGCGCGTTATGTTTGAGATTGAGGGAGTGCCGCGGGAGATCGCTGAAGAAGCGTTTCGCACCGCATCCTTCAAGCTCCCGATCAAAGTGAAACTGCTGGCGAGAGAGGGAGTGGGTGTCTGATTATGGATGCAAACGCGCTTCGAGAGATGACGGTTGACGAACTCCAGGAGAGGCACCGTCAGTTTAAGGAGGAGCTGTTTAACCTGAGATTTCAACACGCCATCGGTCAGCTTGGCAACACGTCCCGTATCAAGGAAGTCCGCCGTCAGATCGCGCGAGTTCTCACCGTTATCCAGGAGAAGAAGGACGCAGCGAAGCGAGCGGAAGTAAGGGGGTAGTCTGGAATGGAGGAAAATACTCCTAATCAAAAGGTCAGAACTGGAATTGTAGTCAGTGACAAGATGAATAAAACAGTGGTGGTACGGGTTGAGCGTATGTCCAAGCATGCGCTTTACGGGAAGCCGGTTCTGCGCGTGAAAAAATATATGGTTCATGACGAGGAGAACGAGTGCCGGCCCGGAGACAGAATAATGATAGTGGAGACCCGCCCTCTAAGCCGAAGGAAGAGATGGCGCGTATCTCAGATATTGGAGCGGGCCCCGATACTTGGCGGAGAGAGTGGCGAGGAGGCGTAGAATATGATTCAGCTCAGAACCGTTCTCAATGTTGCGGATAATTCCGGAGCGAGGAAGATCCTATGCATCCAGGTAAGGGGAGGATCGTTTCGCAAGGTGGGCTCAGTCGGCGATGTAATCGTCGCATCCGT
>JAIRWR010000028.1 GCA_031268885.1 Synergistaceae bacterium | reverse complement strand
CTCTTCAGGGTACATAATAACCTTCAGCGCCTTACCCTGCCGCAGGAGCGAGAGTCCCTCCTCATACTTGCTCAACGGCAGCTTGTGAGTCGCGATTTCGTCGAGCGGCAGCAGGTTGCTCTCGATAATGCGAGCCGACTTTTCGTAGTAGTACTTGCCCAGGAAACAACCGTGAATTTCAACTTCCTTCCTGACTATCTCTCCAAGCCTTATATTAGGATTGGCGGTCTCATCGTGTCCGAACTGCAGCACCCGGCCGCCGGTGCGAACCGCGTCGATGGCTGTCATCAAAAACTGTCCGACGGCTTCTATACAGTGATCCACCCCAAGTCCGCCCGTCTCCTCAAGGCAGACCGACTTCAGGCTCTCTCTCGCCGGATCGACAACTCGCGTCGCCCCGCACTTGAGCGCCTTCTCCCTGCGATATTGATGCGGCTCCGACACTATGACTTTCGTAGCGCCATTCGCTCTGGCCAGCGCCGTAAAGAGCGCGCCTATGGGACCCGCTCCGAGGATACAGACGGTCTCGCCAGCCTGGATACGCAGCTTTTCGATGCCGTAACCTACGCATGACAGGGGTTCCGCGAGCGCCATACGGTGGAAGGGCGTGTCTTGGGCGATCTTGTACGCGGAACCGGCTGGAATCACGGCATAGCTGGTCAGGCCGCCATCCATGAATATGCCTCGCGTCTTGGCCTGTCCCTCGACACCCTCTCCGCGCAGGAATAGATTTTCGCACATCTCCGGGCGGTTGGAACGACAGTTATCGCAGTAGCCACAGGGCGGATGGGGATCGACGATCACCTTGTCCCCTGGGGTAAATCCCTTTGCTTCCGCTCCGGCCTCAGTCACTTGTCCGCAGAATTCATGTCCGAAGATTATGCCGGGCTGAGCGGGGTGCATCGGCGGATCCATCAGAATGTGCAGGTCGGTTCCGCAGATGCCCACACCCAGAATTTTGATCAGAAGATCATCCGCGTTTTTAATCTCAGGCTTAGGACGATCCTCAAAGGCAAATACCCCTGGCCTCTTGAAAATTACGGCTTTCATTCCCGCAATCACTCCCGCTCCGTCACTTGACGGCAGATTTCAATATCTCCACGTCTTGTCTGAACGTGGCATATACATCTTCGTTCAGGGCGCGAAGGGGTTCCCGCTCGTACAAATTTTCGATTATCAGCCATCCCTCATAGTTTCTCTTCCTGAGATACGCCATTACGTCGTAAAAACCGGCGTCGCCGGTTCCAAGCAACGCTCCCGCGAGCACTCCTCTCTTGCCGTCCTTCACATGAAGCTGCGGTACTATGCGATCATAAACCGCGTCGAGAATCTCAATCTGGTCATACCCCTTGTTGTAAAAATAATTGTCGCTGTCGTAGAAGATACCGAAATTATCGCGTCCTACTTCCTCGCATAGCCGGAGTTGCCTCTCCGAATCCATCATATTCTCGCTGCCGATCTTAATGCCCTTTTCAGACGCGAGGTCACAGGCATAACGAAACATTTCGGCGGCACGGCGGAATTCATCCTCAGTGTCGATGGCGCTTGCGTGAAACGCGGGCATGAAGACAAGAGGAATCTCAAGGTATGCGGCGGCGTCAATCGCGTCCTTCACAAATTTCTTAACTATATCGTACAGAGCATGGCCTCGGTGAGCATGAAACGGTATAAAATCAAATCCGCTGCAGCCTATGTTGCAGTACTCTATCCCGTGTCTTTCCCGGGCCTCCCTGTAAGCATCCTGAATGCGCCTATTTGAAAGGGGAAAGCCGTTTTCATATGTTCCGAACTCAATCGACATGCCATCAAGCCCAGCCTCAGCCACCAGCCGCGGCGCAAACACGCCGGTTCCTGGCACGCAAAAATTACAGATTCCAAGTTTCACATTCATTTCCAACTCCCCCTTCGCCCTGTCCAGCCCGGCAGCAACGGCATATTTATAAAATTCCGGCGCGCGCTACTTCTTCCCGGAGTTTGCCCAAAGGTCCGGGCTGTCGATATTGTCAATGGTTCCGATGGTCGGCGCAAGTGATATATCCTCGTTCGCGTCAAATTTTATCTTGCCATTGATAGCGTCGTTCAATCTGTTAATTGCCGTTTCAGCCATCAGTATAGCCGGCTGAGCGCACGTCGCGTCGATATAACGTTTTTTTATCAATTCGTGTGCTGCGGGGGTCCCGTCAACAGCCGTGACTATAATATGCTTTTCATCCCCAGTCGGAAACAGGCGGCCCACCTGATCGAAGGCATTGATGACCGCATCGCCCATTACTCCATCGGAAGCCAGAAAGACCGCGTTGATATCGGGATTTGCCTGCAACGCGTCGAGTGCCGCGTTTGAAGCCGTATCCGTTCGCCAATACGTAGGCAGGGAGGAGACTATCTTCAGTCCGAGATCCCCAGCGGTCTTCTGGAATCCCTGAGATCGCAGCAAACCTGACGTTGACGCGAGGTCGCCCTGCAGTTCGAGAACCTTTAAATCCGCCGCTTTTTTGCCCGCTTTTTCGGCGGCCGCAACGATTTGCCTCGCTCCTTCCACCCCAAACTCATAGTTGTCGGACTGGCAGACCGCCACAAACTTTCCCTCTTCGATCGTTCTATCGGCAAGGACAACCGGTATCTCAGCCTGGTTGATCTTGATAACCGAGTCTGACATCGCTGAAGCATCAACCGGAGTCAGCATTATTCCATCAACCTTTTTCGTAATGGCGTCATCCACAGCGGCCGCCTGCACTGAAGCATCATTTTTGGCATCGACAAAAACAGTGTCATATCCAAGTTCTTTTGCTCTGGCATCAGCCGCGGCGTACACGGAATATATGAATTCATCCGCCACGCTGTGCATCAGTATCGCAATTGTCTTACCATTCGACGCGGCAAGCGCTTCCGCATTGAAACACACCACAGACAGCGCTGCCAGAGACAATACAACAACAGCTTGAATTTTTTTCATTACTTAATGCCTCCTCAATTATTATAAGCATACTGTTGTCACAATACGCTTTAAAACCTATGGCATTATCTTATCGATTACTCCGTCCTTCCAAAGCGAGAGCGCGCGGCGTCGAACATCACCGCGGCAAAGATAACCACTCCCCGCGCAACATCTTGCCAAACAGCGCTCACGCCGAAAAGATTCAGTATATTGTTGATTATGCCAATTATAAGCGTGCCGACCAACGTGCCAAGTATGGAACCCTCTCCGCCTGCCAAGCTGGTTCCGCCTATGACAACCCCAGCTATTACCATGAACTCCATCCCGCTGCCCATGGCCGCGTAGTAGCTTCCTAACCGAGACATGGTCATAATTCCGGCCAGGCCGCTGATGACGCCCAGGAGTATGTACGCGCTCATGGTGACGACTCGGACGTCGATGCCGGAAACATGCGCGGCATTTATATTTCCTCCTATCGCCATCACTTTTCTGCCATAGACTGTACGGTGCATTAGCAAGTATCCCGCGATAAGCATGAGCACTGGGATCCAGACCATAATTGGCAGGTATAAAAATGACTGCTTGCCTATAACTGTAAAACTTCTCCCAAGGTTTCTGAAGGAGATCCCGCCGGTTAGCACCATAGCAATACCCCTCCCGGCGCATTGGGTTGCCAGAGTGACCAGGAAAGCCGGCATTCGAAAGTACGCGATAGCTACTCCGTTCACTACGCCCATCGCGGAAGCGACTCCCAGCAGAGCCAGCAATCCAACCGGCTCCGAGACTCCATATACCTGTGTTAGCACCACATATACGCTTGCGCTCACTACCATAACGGCTCCAACCGAGACATCTATGCCGCCGGTCATAATTACGAACGTCATGCCAATACCCAGGATCATATACGACGAAACTTGAATCAGTACGTTTAAAACATTGTTCAATGTTCTGAAGTTGGCGTTTATGAGCGACAGCGCCAGAACCATGAATAAGAAAAGAATATAGATGCCATACCTGGAGACAAAGCTGATCAGTCCAGCGTGGCTCTGTTCTCTCATGCCGCACCGCCCATTGCCGCCATCATGAGATTTTCGCTGTTTATGTCTTCGCGGTTTGCGAGGTTCGCGGCGACTCTCCCCTCTTTGAGTACTATGACGTGGTCGCACAACCCCAAGATCTCGGGCAGTTCGGAGGATACCATGACTACGCCAAGCCCTTCCCGCAGCAAATTATCAACAATTGAATAGAGTTCCCGCTTCGCTCCTATGTCTATGCCGCGAGTCGGTTCATCCAGCAAGAGGAGATCTGGCCTTGTTTCGAGCCACTTTGCTATAACTACCTTTTGCTGATTGCCGCCCGACAGATAGCGAACCGCCCTGTGTACGCCTGGGGTGGCTATTTTCAGTTCGTCCACCCGCCGTTTTGCCATCCGTTCTTCCCGCTTGTGTGAGATCAACGCGAATCTCTTTATGGCGCTCAGGTTCGCCAGCGATACATTAAACCCGACGGATCTTCCCAACACAAGCCCCTCCTTATGCCTGTCCTCGGTTACCATCGCGATATTATTCGCTATGGCATCGCCCGGACTTCTAAACCTAAGAGGCTCTCCCTTATACAGGATCTCTCCGGCGTCATGCCGCTCCAACCCAAAGATGCTGCGCAGAACCTCCGAACGGCCTGAGCCTAGCAATCCGTACAGACCGACCAGCTCTCCACTGCGAACGTCAAATGAAACGTCGAACAACTTGTTTTTGATTGACAGGCCTCTAACAGACAGAAGAGGTTTTCCGATCAAGCGCTCGGCGTGCGCATACTGCTCCTTCATGTCACGGCCAAGCATGTTTCTTACAACATCCGCGCGGGATATCCGGTCGATTTGCGCCTTCAGTATTTTGCGTCCGTCGCGCAGAATTACTATGCTGTCGCATATGGAATAGATTTCGTCCATTCTGTGCGTGATAAATATCACAGCAACGCCCTGTTCTTTCAGCCTTCTGACGATGCCGAAGAGCACTTCGATCTCAGTGCTCGTCAGGGACGATGTCGGTTCGTCCAATATCAGTATCTTAGTCCTCTGGGCAAGCGTTCTGCCGATCTCGACCAGCTGCTGTTCGCCTATTTTCAGCTCAGACACCTTTTGTTCCGGCCTGCGGTGGTTCAGGCTCACCCTGTCAAGAATATCCCGCGCGTCGCTCCGCAGTTTGCGTGAATTCAACAGCCCAAAACGCTTTGGTAAATTTTGAATAAATATATTAGTCGCGATATCGACATTCTTAAACAACGACAGTTCCTGGTGGATGAACGATATCCCAAGCTGTTCGGCAACCTTCGTATTCCGGACCGTGACCTCGCTGCCGTCGATAAATATTCTTCCGGAGTCACTCGGAAAAACCCCGCCCAAAATATTCATCAGCGTCGATTTTCCCGCGCCGTTCTCGCCCAAAATTCCACAGACCTCTCCGGAAGACAGATCAAAATCGACGTTTTGCAATGCGCGCACGCCTGGAAAAACCTTGTCAATCCCCTCCATCTTCAGCAACGGCATCATTATCGTGACGTATGCTCTCCTTGGATCATCCGGAAAAATTGGCAATCAAGCATGTCTCTCCCCTTCATGGATAGACGACCACCTTCATAGCCTCTCCCCTGCGCAGCGCCTCAATGCCATCGGGCAGTTCCTCCAGCGTAACCCTGTGCGTAAGCAGCGGTTTTAAATCCAGCACGTTATTGGATAATAATTTTATGACGTTTGGAAACGTCAGATGAGTGGCGTAACTGCCTATTACCTGCAGCTCTTTTCTGGTGATATCGTACTGTCTGACATTCTGGCTCGCCTTGTCGTTAATGCCAAACAGCAGGATCTTCCCCTCCGCGGCGGCATGTGCGATTGCGGCCTCAAACATACTCCCTGTCGTATCAACTATGATATCCGCGCAATAGCGTCCCGTAGCGCCAAAAATGACCTGCCTGGCGTCCTCGCTGGACGTATCCGCGACACGGTCCGCGCCTGAAAATTCCCTCGCGAAATCCAACCTCGCCGGTCTGGTTTCACACAGCATCACACAGCTCGCTCCGGAAGTCTTCATGAGTTTGGCAAACAAGAGACCGATCGGACCAGCACCGTAAATCAGAACATTCTGTCCTGGCATAAAACCAAGCCTCTTAAAACCATTCATCACGCAGGCCAATGGTTCGGCGAATATAGCCGTATCGAGACCGACATCATCTCCTATGTGATATAAGCTACTCCTCCCAGCCGCGTAATACTCGGCGAAAACCCCGTCGCAGTCCTCTCCGACAGCGCCAACCCGCTCGCACATGTTAACCTGTCCGACCTTACAATACGCGCAGTCCCCGCACGGAATCATCGGGTTGACCAACACCCTGTCGCCAACTTTAAACTCGGGATTCTCCTCCATCATATCGACAATCTGAGCCACACATTCATGTCCCAATATTACTCCAGGCGTCGCGAAGTGTTTCTGAGGAATAGACGTAATGCCAAGATCGCTCCCGCACACGCTCGCCGCGAGAATTCGAAGAAGCGCGCCGTCTTTTGATTTCAGCGCTGGGACAGGCCTCTCTACGCACTTCACAACTCCATCGCCCTCAAATATAACAGCCCTCATATTTTCAGCCATACCTAACGCCTCCATTTCATCCAGTACCTCCAAGATAAAACCGAAAACGTCCGCAAATTAAATCCGCCCTGACAGCGTTTTGAAACTTAAATGAGTGTAGATCAAATATATTTGATTCCATGATAATTGTCAAGTCATCACAAAATATTGTTCCAATATACAGAGTCCAGATAAATAATATGGAATATGATTCTAATATAATGAATTATATTTATGATTTCAGCTTAAATTCTTACGAGATAGGATCAGATGGGACTGAGCTCAAAGGCTTTTCCTGCCATTTCAAGGGAACGCGCCGCCACTGGATGCCGGGCGTTTCATGAGATATAATGTCATTACGAAATGTTATTATAAAAGGAGGAGTATGATTATGATCGTTGTTATAGCCAGACTCAAGGCCAAAAAAGGGTTGAGGGAAGACGCGGTACGCGCGTCCTACGAGAGTATCGAGGCGACTAGAAAAGAAAAAGGCTGCATCAGCTACGAACTGTTCGCTTCCGCCGAAAACGAGACGGATCTCGCCTTTGTGGAAAAATGGGAGGACGCCGATTCTCTGCGCGCTCACTTGAACACGGAACAGTTGAAAAAAGCCCAGGACGCGAGGGCCCCGTTTCTTAGTGGACCGATGGACGTGCAGGCGTTCGAGGCTGCGCCGCTTAGCCTGTAGTATTCGCTAAAGGCATAAGAGTCTCAATAATTAAGGGGGATTGGCTTGATAATGTTGTGGACAAAAAACCTGGAGACTGGGATCCCGACCATCGACGACCAGCACAAGGAGTTGTTCCGGCAGATAGACGCCCTGCTCGCGGTCAGCGGCTCGGACAAGGAGAGGCAGGTGGCGGAGGCGTTGGAATTTCTCGACAAGTATATCGTCAGACACTTCGGCGACGAGCAGAAGATGCATACCCAGTCCAGATACCCAAAGGCGGCCGAACATAAAGGCTACCACGATAACTATGTTGTAACCTTCCGGCAGTTGAAGGAAAAATATAACAGGGAAGGACCGACTGTTGGCAACAATATGGCCGTCAATAAGAGCGTGGTCAGCTGGCTGAAAGAACATATTCTGGTCCACGATAAGGACTTCGCGGATTTCTACAGAAAAAGAGCGTGAACGAACGCCCCCCCCCGCGACGAACGCCAGTCCCGCCGCGGGGGGTTATATCACGCGAGCTTCCTTCTATTCTATATTCAAGATCTTGAGCGATGTGGCTATCCTGACCGCGTCCGCTCCGTTTACCGCTCCAAGTTTGTTGTACAGGCTGGAGATGACGCTCTTGACAGTATTGATGGATAAGCCGTTTATGTTGGCTATCTCGTCTCTCGTCATTCCCAGGGATAGGCCGTTCAAAATCTCCAGCTCGCGCCTGGACAGTTTAACAATGCCCCCGTTCCTACCTGACGCCGCCGAAACCTCGCCGCGCTTCCGATACTCTCTGGCCACGGATGTGAGCTTCCTGGCATGAATAATGGACTTTCTCCGTATGTCGTCCAGCCACTCGCCGTCAAAGCGGGAACCGCCGTTCGCGCGAACGGCCTTCGACATGCCGCGCGAGATCGCCGCCTCCTCGACAAATGGGGCCAAGATGCCGTTTGCGTACGACATATCATAAGCCCGCCAGAATGCCGACAGCGCGGCGGGGGCGTCTCCAAGCCGCATATAGGCGCCGGCGCTCAGGATAAAGGTCTTGTTAAGGGAGCGCCAACCGCCTCTGTTCTCGAAAAACTTCTCCATGTGACTGAGCAGGGCCAAAAGTTCGTTGTACTTTCCCCTGTCCAACAGATAACCGGCGAGCACCACCATCTCCCGGCCGCCGGACTCCGCGGTATCGTGCTGCACAATCCACCCCGCTATCCTGTCAGAATCACCCACCGTAAGATACATCCACGCCATGGCGCAGTCCCTCAGTTCATAGAGGTCGCGGAGTCCCCGCTCGTCTATGTAGTCCCGGACATACTCGACCTGGCCGCCAAACCCGCCGTAATCACCGCGCATCAGGGCAATCTGAGCCAGAAGAAGCCGCGCGCAGCAGAGGGTTTCATGCTGGCCGGCGCCCGCCGTGGCATACATCGCCTCCAAGGCGCTCCGCTTCGCTGAATCCAAGTCCAGCGTCATATAACGCGCCTCCGCCGAAAACAGGCAGTCAAGCCCGCCCCCGTCGCCGCGGGCTGCCCGGACCAGATGAGGCACGGCTTCGCGAACGGCCGCCTCCATGCGCTCCAACGCGCCAGTCAGGTTGTCCTCCATCATGAAGATGCCGCCGTTCCCGGTCCAGGGACGCGCCCATCCGACGGAGACGCCGTCAGGAAGGCATTCGGACGCTCTCTTGAAAAAATCGACAAACACAGTCCTCATTCGGAGCATGTTAATGCCGCCCATCATGAGACAGACCTCTCCTCGCAGGATCCTGTCCTCTGGGGTGGGCGAGGAGGAGAGAACGGCGTCCGTCTCAAGCAGAATCTCGTAAGCCCTGTCGAACTCGGCGATGTTTATGTATATGACGGCCTTTATGCAGCTTGCGAGGGGGTTTTGCTCCACGAACTCCGGCGGAAGAGGTTCGATCTTCTCCAAGAGGTAGTTTGCCCTGCCGCGGCTGTATGTCGGGTTCCTCCTGGAGTATTTCGCGATTGCGGCCAGCATTCTGTCATACATCCCAATCCTGTTAAAACACTCGATAGCCTCCAGGCTGTAACCAGCGGAGAGAAAGACCTCGCCGGATTTTTGCCAGAGTTCGCGTCTCTCACCGTCGCTCAGCATGTACTGCCGGTCGGCCAGAAAATCCCCATACACATGCTGAAACGTGTATAGCCCGGACGAAACGTCATAGGCTATAAACATGTTCGCCCTGACCGCCGCCCAGGCTTCATCGATGTCGCACCCGCCTATTTCCTTTACTAAATCGAACGAAAAACTCCGGACCAGCGAGAGCTTGACCAGCAGCTTTCGCATCGGAAAGCTGAAGGAGAGGAAGAACTCCCGCTCAAACATTGAATTTATGATGTGGAGTCTCGCGTTCGGCACGTCATAGGACCGATCGGGATCAAATCCCTGTGACAGCAGGTAGAGAACAGCGGGCCATCCTTCCGTGCGGCTGTCTATCTCCCTCAGCCTGTCATCGTCTATCTCGTGCCCGTACATGGAAAACAGGGCGTGGGTCTCATCCAGCGTAAATCTGAGGTCATCCGCGGTAATCTGAAACAGGCCGTTCACCCACAGACCGTGCTCTCCTATTCCTATCTTCGCGGAGCTTATTATTATAAGGCAGAAGTTGTCGAGGTTCTCGCGGATTATATTTTCAAAAAAAAGCTTTATCTCGCTCTCAGAGACAAGCCCATAGTCATCCACGACAAAGAGCACTCTCGGGCCGCTGTAAATCTCCCCCGCGAACATATGGACGAATGAGTCGAACTTCGCCGGCGTGTCGGGATAGCCGAGTGACTCAAAGCATCGCCCGAGGTTGGGAAACTCTTCTTCTGTAGCGCGGGTAAAGCTGATCCAGAAGTGATCCGGCACGCAGTCCAACTCATTTATGTGCATCCACACAAGCCGTTCATCCGCGTTCATGGCGAATGCCGCAACCTCGACAGTCTTCCCATACCCCCGGCCCGCTATCACGGTGACAAGAGGGAGCGAAATCGCGCGCGACAGCAGTTCCGCAATACGCGGCCTGTACAGGAGTTCCTGTTTTACGGGAATTGACGATCGTCTGCTCAAACCTGCTCCGACCTCTCATACATCATGACTATTTAACATACATTATATCAATAACGTGGGTAAGTGCGCGCATAATTCGATAAAATTTAATAATTATAAATTAAAAATAGGACGTAATTTTTCGCGTCATTTGGTATGCATGACTCAGCTATTTTACTTAATTAAGTGTAATTGGATTTTATTTTTTTCCAAAACCACCCATTAGGGTGTATTTTATTTTTTTTCACACGTTTAGAATCTTATTCCACGAAGTGTTATTCTCATCTGCAAGGATGTGTTCTTTTGGCTAATTATCTCAAAAGAAACGGCGGAGCGCGTCTCGAAGTAACTCTGGCTTATTCGCTGGCGAACTTTGGACACACATTCTCAGTCATGACTGTGTCCATCTACCTCATGTATTATTATACCGACGTTCTGAGGCTTCAAGCCTTGGCAGTCACAGTGATACTCTTCTTGTCGCGCTTCTTCGACGGCGCGGTCGACCCATTCATCGGGCACTACATGGATACGCGCACGACGAGGTACGGCAAATATCGCGGCTATCTGTACTATTGGGCGGCGCCGTCATGCCTGCTATTCATCATGCTGTTCGTTCCGCCGCCGGGCCGGGGTATCTGGGCAATAACCTGGTGCCTGGCCGTATATCTCTGCTGGAGTTTTGCTTCCAGCATGATCGAGGTGGCGAATCTCCCCCTGATGGCGTCAATTAGCGACCGGGAGAACCGCAATCTGACCAACACCCACAAGATCGCGGCATCTATCCTCGCGGTCGCCGTCTCCGCGTACCTTGCTCTCAAACTTGTCAAGGTATTTGGCGGCGACTCGGATCGGCTGGGTTTTTTCATCACAGCGCTGATCTTCGCCTGCGTATCCTTCGCGTCTATTCTGCTGGGCGCGAGAGGCATCAAGGAGCGCGACGCGTACGCTGAGAACTCCCTCCCCTTTCTCGGTTCCGCGTCGGCCATCCTGAAAAAGAAGTCGCTGATCTTTATGTACCTCGCGATCCTGTGCGAGGAGATGTGCGGGGTCATGAGAAACCAGGGGGCCATCTACTACCTCAAGTATAACTTAAACCGTGCCGACGCCATTCCGCTCATACTCCTGACCAGCGTCTCCGGCTCGTTTCTGGCGCAGCCTCTCATACTGAGGGCCACCAGACGGGTACGCGCTTCTCTGCTCATGGTGGCCGGTTTCTTGGCCGCCACGGCCGCATCCTCGCTGATATGGTTTACCGGGCGCTCCATCATGCTTCTGATGTCGGTCAACTTCCTATTCGGCGCATCCCTGGCCCTCCCCGCGAATCTTATCTATGTGTACGCGGCCGAACTCGCCGATGACATGTCACGCGGCAACGACGGCTGTTTCTGCGGTATGGTGAACTCGTTGCTCGGCATCGCGGCCAAACTGGGCTATACAGCCGCCGGCGCGTCCGTAGCGTTTGCCCTGTACCTGACCTCGTATGAGCCGAACACGGCGCAGCGAGACACTGCGCTGTTTGGCATACGAATATGTTTTATCGCGCTGCCGTCCGTAGTGGCTCTGTTCGGCGCGGTCTTCGCCGCGATATCCTTTCTCAACGCCGAGAGGGAGAAGCCGCGCGCTTCGAACTCTGACTGAAATCACCGGCCCAATAGCGTTTTTGGGCGTGGAGCGCAACCTGATTGATTATATCCACAGCGAAACCGGCGCGGCTATTCGCGAGATTTACGAAGGGAGACCCTCCCGTGCCCGCGGCGCGAGGGGGTTTCCCTTCTGATTTGAGGGCGAGTCCTCTTGAAAGAGAAGACTCAACAATAAAAAGAGCGGCCAGCGAAGGGCGAGCCGCTTCAATTTTTGAAATTCATTTCAAGAAGTGTTGTTATTTTTTCTTCCCTGTGTTTACCGCGTCTTTCAGCGCTTTTCCAGCGCGAAAGACAGGTACCTTCTTCGCGGGGATGTCAATCTCTTCAGTCGGGTTCTGAGGGTTGCGCCCCTTACGGGCCGAACGGTGCTGAACCTCGAATGTCCCAAACCCAACCGCCTGGATCTTTTCTTCTTTTGAAAGTCCTGCCTGAATAGCGTTGAAAACAGCGTCTACAACCTCCGCCGCCTTTTTCTTCGTCAGACCTTCCACCGCGGCTGCTACTTCGTTTGCTAATTCCGCCTTTGTCACTCTCACTCCACCTCCGATTATATTATGATGCTTCTTAATTCATCTTGAAAGGGCCGTTAAACCACAACCTCCACGCTTCGAGAAGACCGTTTCACCACTTTAGGCCTCAATAATATAAAGATTCGAGCCCTAAAAGATTTCGCCTCTCAAAACGACAAGATACCGTTTGGGCGATCTGATCAGCGATCCACCAAACACCCTCAAACGCATGGTAATTATGCATATAAAGTGTGTCTCGGTCAAGCTTTTTTTATTATCATGCTCTCTTTTCCCGCTTATTCTTAAAAAATAACCTGACAGGTACGCCGGAAAAATCGGACATCCTGCGTAAAATGTTCTCCATCCTCCTCTCGAACGGCTTTGTGACAAGCCCGGCATTATTTACAAAGAAGACAAAAGCGGGAGGAATCCCATTGGCCTGGGTACAAAACGAGACTTTCAGATATCTCCCGCGTCCGTCGCCTGGCATACGCTCGAAGATCAGCACTTCCTTGACCAGTCTGTTCAGTTCGGACGTGGATATTCTCCTTCGCCTGTTCTCATCGACCTCCTTGATATGTTGGTCCAGCTTCGAAACCCCACGCTTTGTGAGGGTTGATATAAACAGAATCGGAGCATGGCTGACGAATGAAAGTTCATCGCGGAGTTTGGCTCGCGTCCTATCCCCAACCTTGGCGTCCTTTGACGCCAGATCCCATTTGTTGACGAGTATCAGAAGCCCCTTGCCCCGCTCCATGACCTGGCCGATCAGCCTCTTATCCTGTTCTGTCACGAACTCTCCGGAGTCCAGAATTACGACGGCCACTCTGCACCTGTCAATCGCCTGATATGTCCGCACGTTCGAGAAGTACTCGACGCTGGTGTTAACCCGCGACTTGCGTCTCAATCCGGCCGTGTCCAGGAAGCGAAACACCGTCCCGTCAATTTCGACTATGGAATCGACCACGTCTCTTGTCGTGCCCGGCGTCTCGGAGACAAGAGCGCGCTCCTCCCCCGCGAGGACGTTCAGAAGGCTGGACTTCCCCACGTTTGGCCGGCCTACGATGGCTACCGGTATCTCGTCCGCCCTCTCGAACTCCGCGTCATCTCGCAGCATTGAGACCATCCCGTCGAGAAGCTCCCCCATATTGAAATTGTGCTCGGCGCTGATGGGGAGCACAAGGTCGAAGCCGAGTTCCGACGCGTCGTACGCCGCCTCAAGTTTCGCTGGATTGTCCAGCTTGTTTACGGCAACCACGACGGGTTTGCCTCCCCTTCGAAGCATCTCCGCTATCTCCCAGTCCACAGCGGTGAGCCCTTCGCGTCCGTCGAGAACGAGCACCGCGCCGTCGCTCTCAGCAAGCGCGTGTTTCACCTGCAGCTCCATCCTTGCCTCGATCTCCGGCGTCGATCCCTCTGTGTCGCCTATTATCCCGCCCGTGTCCACTATGTAGAAGCCGCGTCCGTCCCAGGACATCTCACCGTACAGACGATCCCGGGTCACCCCCGGAAAGTCGTCCACTATGGATTCGCGGCGGCCGAGCAGTCTGTTAAATATGGAAGACTTCCCGACATTCGGCCTTCCGACGATAGCGATAATTCCCATATAAACCACCTCTGCCGATAACTATAGCAGATAATCCGGCCAGTTTGCCAACAGAAACTGTGATAATCGTTTTATAATGGATTAGGGAGTCTGTATATTTTCGAATCGGCATAGACGCGCGAAAGAGTCAGGCGCGCGGATTATATCGAACGGGGAGGCGTTGGTCGATATGTGCGGGATAATGGGATACGTTGGAGGAGACGGGGCAAGCGGGATCATTCTAAATGGACTCGCGAAACAGGAGTATCGTGGATACGACTCAGCCGGCATCGCGCTCTGCCTCAACGGCGAGATAAAGAGCGCCAAGGTGGTCGGCAGGGTCTCGGCTCTCGCGAGACTGGTCGATGACATGCCGCCGGAGTGTATGGAAGCGCGCTCTGGCATAGGACACACAAGATGGGCTACACACGGCGGCGTCACGGTCACCAACGCTCATCCGCACGAGAGCGCGGACAAGATGGTCACCCTTGTCCATAACGGCATAATCGAGAACTCGAAGGAGATAAAAGCCGATCTCACGTCGAAGGGGATAGATTTCATCACCGAAACTGACACAGAGGCCGCGTGCCAGCTCCTGGCGCATCTCTACAGGGGCGACGCGCTCGCGGCCATGACCTGCCTCGCCAAGTCGCTCGTCGGAGCCTTCGCTCTTGTCATCATGTTTAAGGACAGGCCGGGTGAAATATGGTGCGCGAGAAAGGGCTCGCCGCTGGTGGTCGCGTATTCCGGAGGAGCGAGCTACTGCGCGTCGGATCCTACGGCGCTTCTTGAGTTCACTCATGACCTATTCTTCCTCGACGAGGGAGAGATGGCCGAGCTGAGACCGGACGGCTGCAGGTTCTTCTGTTTCGATGGGACGCGCAGGGAGAAGGAGTCCATTCACCTGAGCTGGGACAGCGTAATGTCCGACAAGGGACATTACGAACACTTTATGCGCAAGGAGATAGAGGAACAGCCAGACGTCCTTCGGCTCACGATAGACACCCACACTATCCTGACGAGCGTCAGCAGGGAGAGGGATTTGAACCTGCCCGTCGGCATGATGAAACGCGTCAACCGCGTTCAGTTTGTCGCGTGCGGAACATCGCATTACGCGACTCTCGTGGCGCGGAACATAATGGAATCGCTCGACGAAGAGATAGACGTCAGCGCCGACGTGGCATCAGAGTACAGATACCGCGGCGTCCGCGGCGGGGACGACACCCTTGCAATATTCGTGTCGCAGAGCGGGGAGACCGCCGATACCCTTGCCGCCGCGAGGCTTGCCCGCTCGAAGGGGACCCACTGCATAGCGATCACGAATGTCAGGGGATCTACGATCGACCGGGAGACCGAACATACCCTTCTCTCCATGGCGGGCCCCGAGATAGGCGTAGCGGCCACCAAGACCTTCACCGGCCAGATCAGCCTGCTTGCCCTGCTTGTGATGCAGCTTCTGAAGGACCGCGGAACGCTGTCGGCCAGCGATGAGGCGCGCGTCATAGGCGGGATGAGGATCCTGCCCTCTCATGTTCACTCCATCCTCGAACGTGAGAGCGAGATCAAGTCTCTGGCGGAGAAATACTCTGATTCGAAGGGATTTTTCTTCATAGGGCGCAGGGAGTGCGTACCTCTCGCCATGGAGGCTGCGCTGAAGCTCAAAGAGATAGCTTACCTGCCATCCGAGGCTTACGCCGCCGGCGAGATGAAACACGGGCCGATTGCAATGCTGGATGAGCATCTGACGGTGTTCGCGTTTGTGCCCGACAACGACCTCAGGGAGAAGACGCTGTCCAACGTCGAGGAGTGCCGCGCGCGCAGCGCTCCCATAATACTGCTTGCGAACGAGGGCGACTCGAGCGCCAGGGATCACGCCAACGATGTCCTATATATCCCGAGAACGGAGCGCGAGCTGTTTCCATTCACAGGCGTCGTAGCGCTCCAGCTCTTCGCGTATCATGTGGCGCGGACCTTGAGGCGCGACATCGACATGCCTAGAAACCTCGCCAAGAGCGTGACCGTCGAGTGACCTGGACACGGCCTGTCCGCTTATCTATCATCTTCTTGCTCTGGCGGATATGCTTTTTACAGTTTTTTATAATATAATATTAACGACGTTTTCGGACTGTTTATCATTTCAATACACCGCACAATCGATCTGGCGCTATCGGCGAGAGGGATGTCCCGTTCGATAAATTTTGATATGGAGGCGAGTGGATGGAGCATAAGACAGTCGGTATTCGCAGCGACCACAGCGCAAAGGATGATTACGCGCTGGAGAGGGAGATTTTCAAGGACGATGACATTGAAATCGCCGGAGTGAGCACGTCGGATGATGATGAGTTCGCGATGAAGAGGAGACGCTTCAACGCGTTCATCCATACTCATACAGCCGTCTCCGGAGAGGTCCTCGACGATATGCCGGATTGCGGGATAATCTGTCAGCACGGACAGGGGGTTGATACTATAGACGTGGAGGCGGCGACGAAGAGAGGGGTTCGGGTGACGAACGTCCAGGGATTCAACGTAGACGAGGTCTCCGATCACGCGCTCGCGTTCGCCATGGCGCTCGGCAAGAACATTCCATATTATAACGCTGCCGTTAAAGAGGAGGGCGTATATCACGCCAGGTCGTGCGAGCCGAATGTAAAGCTAGCGGAGATGAATCTGGGATTGTTGGGCTTTGGGCGTGTCTCCAGAAGACTGGCGCGGAAGGCCAAGGTCATATTCGGTTCCGTGAGCGCCTACGATGTGCTAATGGATGACGCGGCCGCGCGCGAGATAGGAGTCAGGACGGCGCCGGACCTCGATACCCTGATCAGGGAGGCTGACATTCTCTCCATTCACCTCCCGCTGACAGGCGAAACCAGAAACCTGATCGATGCCGGGAAGCTGGCTATGATGAAGCCGAGCGCGTACCTCGTGAACTGCGCGCGCGGGGCTATAGTCGATAACCAGGCACTCTCCGACGCCCTTGACAACGGCGTGATCCTCGGCGCCGCGGTGGACGTGGTCGAGCCCGAGCCGCCGGGCAGGGAGGGAAACCCGCTCATTCGCAACAAGCGTTGCGTGGTAACCCCTCACGTGGCATGGTATTCGAAATCGGCGATTAAGAGGATGCGGACGGACGCCGCCCAGTCGGCACTCGCTTATCTGCGCGGAGAGACCCCTCAATGGCTTATCAACTAGCGCGCTCTGAGGGGTATGGATCCGAAAAGGTTAAAGAATTGATCCGCGGCGGTATTACAAAACTTCACTGGAGGTAGATCGGAATGTACATTAAAAACAGGTTTT
>JAIRWR010000054.1 GCA_031268885.1 Synergistaceae bacterium | reverse complement strand
TTTTTTGGTTTTATCATGATGTCTCTGCATTTTGCGGGGCAAAATACCTTCGTGGCTTTAGGGCGGTCCATGCAGGCGATTTTCTTTTCCATGTTCCGCAAGGTCATTATAGTGGTCCCCTTGACCCTCGTCTTGCCGAAATTGTTGGGGCTGGGCGTCAATGGGGTCTTTTGGGCCGAGCCCGTTTCCAACATCCTCAGCGGCCTGGCTTGCTCCTCTGCTCTGTGGATCACGGTAATCCCTGAACTGAGGACGCGATCAAAGCGATCAATTGGGCGGGGCGACAACGCTTAGGCCTGATGTGCCACCAACTATTAATCAACGATGACGGACAGTAAAGAAAAAGCCGGTATTTTGCCGGTTTTCCCATAACGCTTCGCCTCGCGCGCAATAATCGCCCCTAAACCCGGCACAGTCCACAACGATAACTGCCGCATGGCATTCCAGCCAGTAATCTTTGCGCCTCTTTGCGGCTCTTGAATATATTTATTTCACCGTGTAAACTTTTCAGACTGGGTAAATTTCCGGAACCCAAGCGGTCATGGAGGCTTTGCGGATGCCTCTGGCGCTTGTATGGTAACGCATGACACAAATCAAGGTGGATTGCCGAATGGACGTGAAAACTATTGGATTCGTCGGAACCGGCGTGCTGGCTTCTTCGATGATACATGGCATAAAGGGATCGCCTGAGCTCTCCCGGACGCGCGTCGTAGTCTCGCCGCGCAACGCGGACATGGCCTCTGATCTGGCTTCCAGGTATGAAAACGTCACCATGGCGCGCTCAAACCAGGATGTCTTGGACGCTTCGGACTGGGTTGTGATATCCGTGATACCCTCCGTGGCGGAATCCGTCGTCCGTGAACTTCGATTCAGGCCGGATCATACGGTGATAAGCGTGCTGGCGACGAAACGCCTCAGCGTGGTGAGATCGTGGATTTCCCCTGCCGAGAGGCTGTTCAGGATGGTGCCGATGCCATTCATATCGCTTAGGACCGGCCCGATAACGCTGTATCCTGCCGATGACGGCGTCGAGGAGTTCTTCGGTCATTTAGGCAGGGTCATCGTGATGGACGAGGAACCGCAGGCAGAACTGACGAACGCGATAACGTCCGTCACTAACGCGACTTATACGGTCATAAAGACTGTGGCCGAATGGGGAGAGAAAAACGGGCTTCCGCGTGACAAATCGCTCGATTACACGATATCGTACTTCGAAGCCATGTTGAGCCAGATATCGGGCGATCGCTCGAACCGTCTGCCGCGCCTCGTGGAGGAACGGACGCCCGGCGGCATGAACGACGTCGTGATGAGGCTTATTGCCTCGCGCGGAGGGTTTGATCTCTGGGCGGACGGGCTGGACGCGGCCATAAAAAAGTGCAGGGCCGATTATTGCGAAAGCGCCGAATGAATCCATGCCACGGGCCAGATCCCCAGGCACGGCGATGTGAAAACGAATGGCGGGGTGCGGAATGAGATATCCGGTTATGATCATAAACAGGGACAAGGTTGCCAGGAACGCGCGGACTGTCGCGGATTTGTGCGGCAGATCCGGCATAGACGTATGGGGCGTCACGAAGGGCCTCGCGGGCGATCCGAGGCTTGCCGCCATCTATGCGGAAGGGGGATTCAAGGGCGTGGCAGACAGCAGGCTGCGCAACCTTCAGAAAATATCGGAATCGGGGCTTGGCCTGCCGCGCCAGCTCATGAGGATCGCCATGCGCTCCGAGCTGGAGGACCTGTCCCGCGTCTGCGACGTCTCGCTGCAGTCTGAGCCCGAGATCATAAGAAGCCTCGACGCGATATGCGCGCGCCGGGGGACAACCCGTCAGGTTTTGCTGATGATGGACGTGGGTGATCTGCGCGAGGGCTTCTGGCCGGAGGAGCTGCCGCAGGCCGCCGATTATTTCAGCGCGCTTGCGGGCGGGGTCGAGATAGCCGGGGTGGCGACGAACTTTGCCTGCGCGTCCGGCCTCCTGCCGTCACGCGATAACCTTGAGCGGCTTGTCTCGTACAGGGACATGCTGCAGGCCGCGCTTGGCTACGAGCTGCCGGTGATCAGCGTCGGCGGCACGTGCTGCCTTAAAATCATAGAGGAGGGCCTGATGCCGCGCCAGGTCAACCAGATACGCGTCTGCGAGGGCGTCCTGCTGGGGATGGACACGGCGTTCGACCGCGAGATACCGTATCTGGAGCGCGACGCCCTGACCATAATGGCCGAGGTTGTGGAGTGCAAGCGCAAGCCAAGCGTCCCTAGCGGCGAGATAGGGATGCGGGCGTTTGGCGAGAAGCCCGCGTTCATAGACAGAGGCATGAGAAAGCGAGCCCTGCTCGGCATAGGGCGTCAGGACGTGAATGTTGACAGGATCGAGCCTCTTAACGATGGCGTGCGCATAGTGACCGCGTCAAGCGATCACCTGATAGTTGACGTGACCGAGGCGGATTCGACGCGCCGCAAGGGCGCTTACGAGCCGGGGGGCACGATGAGCTTCAGGCCCCGATACCCCGCAATGCTTGCCGCGGCCACATCCGAATATGTAGATGTAATCTTCGAATAAGGTTCAGCGGCTGTTTCAAAAATTTGAAACCCTGCTCCACTTTGTCCTGATTCTTGTAGCTCCTCAGGATATCTTCCGCCGATTTGTCCTCAGCCAAACGATAAATCAAAACAAAAGTCGATGCCATACGCTTCTTCTCCTCCACAATCGCTTCTCTCATTACGAAGTTCTTCACTTCCGCGAACCATGAAATACGAATTTCAGGTACTTCTCCACGTTTCGGCCGCCCCTTGTGACCGTAGCTTGCTTCCTCTTTTTTTGATACCGAAACCTCGCAGTCGAATCCTTTGTTCCCTGAGCACTTCCTGAGTTTCTCTGCGCTGCGATTGGCGTCGGTTTCACACGCGAATGGCTGCTTTTTCAGTTCCTCACTCTTTCGGCAAAGAACCTTCCTATGACGTTCAATTTCTTTAGCGAGCGTTTTTTCCTTGCGTTCCTCAAGACTTGACGAATGAATTACTGCAAAACCAAACTTCTCTCCCTCAATCTCTCTGAATGTCTTCCATGCACGATAAACAGCGGCATTCTCCTTTGGCGAAACCGCAAGCTGTCCCAAGTTTGCCCATTTATTACCGTTCCACGCTGCCTCTTTCAGTTCCGCTGCGATGTTGAACGTCTCCGGAAGCCGGGAGATGAACTGAACCTCCTGTTTTGCCAGATTCAACAGACTCCCTGTCGATATCAGAGCACAATCCGCGAGAAATACAACATCTTCGTAACCCTGCCCGCTCACAAACTTCGATAGCTCCATAACCGCTTCAGGGTTCCATACCTGATCTGACTTGTTGCCAGATAACAGTTCGCCTGAAAGCGGAAGCCCTTCCTCCTGCACGGACAGACCCACTTTGATCTGCTTCAGATCGGGGCGATGATCTTTGGAGTGTCCGTGCGTTATTTTGAAATCCTCCGCAGAGGTTCCTTCTTCCAACTCGTAAATCCCCTCTACCGAAACCGAGGTCGTGTCGCTGTGCGTCAGCACAATATCAAGACTGTGATGTTGAAGCATCGTCAGGCAGACTGTCTCGAACATACGGCGGCAATCGACGGAAGCCAGTTTATCCAACATCCTGGCATAAGCATCGTCGTGGAGTTGTCGAGATGTTATGCCATCTTCTTTGTAAAAGATTTCTATCGCTTTGCCTTCCCAGAAATGCTCAACCTTGTACAAAGGGCGGCACCCACAAATGATCGCCGCAACAAGACTTTCTGCGAGAATTCCTGGTGATGTCGATCTGTCATTGGGGCTCCAACCCGTAAATTGATCGACGGTCTCGCGTATTCCAGCCAAACGTGCCAGAGACAGAGCCACAGGAGCTGCTCCAGGATTTAAGATATTTATGGATACTGGTTTGTTCTCTTCGTTTTTCATAAAAAAACATGATACCAGTACCGTGGACGGAATACTAAAAAATCCTACGCCTTTTTTGATAACTGCGAAATGTGGGTAAAACAGCTCTAGATCAAGTTTTATGTCCAAAATTTGGGACTTGACATTTTATAGCTGGTCTTCTCTGACCCGCAGCTCCCGTATCGGCCCTTCACGTCTTGGCACCATACAGTACCAGCAGGAATTTCCATTATTACAGCCCCGCGAAGTG
>JAIRWR010000012.1 GCA_031268885.1 Synergistaceae bacterium | reverse complement strand
TACCGGGCTGGATAAGACCGGCGCCCTCGGGGCCGTAAACCTCACCATGTCGAACAAGCTTTATGTAGAAATTCAGGATCCGCGCGATCCGACGGATCCTACCAAGAAGGTAAAGAACTACATAACATACGTGCCAAAAGATGTGAACAACGTCCTCAATCCGTATCCGTCCCAACTGCTCTCAGTCAGCTCGGACGGAAGGAATTACGTGGAGGGTGTTGACTACAGCTATGATCCCTCCAACGGCGCCATAACGTGGAATACGCTTGATTCGTCAAATAACGAGTTCGTGACTCACCCGGCCGACGGCGAGACGATAGGGGTCTATACTGTGTACGCCGAGGCGTTCACTAGAGGCGGCGGCACTGAGGACACTGTGCAGCCTCTGCCGTCCGGAACGTGGCTGGGCATAGACTCACCGCCGCAAACACCGCCGCCGCCACTGCCATCGAGCAGTTGCTTGTTTACCGTAATCGACGAGAACGGCAAAAAATATACCGGAGCATACGCGCCCGACCAGGCTACAGCCACTACAAACACATCGCCTTCACCCGACCCCGACAATGACTTCGCGGTCTATTTCGACACTATCTCAGGGGATTATAAGATTTTATGGAACATGGATCCGGGTAAAAGCCCGCCTGCCGCTGGCGTAGACTACGAGATGTCCATCAGGCCGGGCAGCGGAGACTACGAGTACGCGCGCAACAAGGTCTATCTGGAAGAGGATAACGCGGCATCCAACGCGAACTCGGTTCTGGCCCAGCTTGGATTTATGATTGAGGACCCTATGTTTACCGGCTCCTACATCTTCGACCCGGCAAACGTAAACAACGCGGTGGATGCCATAGTAAAGATAAACGGCGTAACCATCACAGTCCCGGACAACGAGATAAGCGCGGACTCCGACAGCGGAGAGCTGATACCAAACGTCAAGCTCGAACTGCTGGGCATAGGGCACGTGGTCATGAATATTACCCAGGATGCCTCGGGCGCGGTGGAGGCGATGGAGAAGTTCGTGGAAGAGTACAACAACGTCATGACGCTGATCAACGACCGCCTGAGCGAAAAGTACACCCAGAGTTCGGCCAGCGCGGACGACGACTATCTTCAGTCCCTGCTGAGCGAATCGAAGAGCAGCACGGTCTTCGGCGTCCTGCACGGCGACCAGCTGCTCTGGAGCATCAAAAACCAGCTCAGAAACATGATTACCAACAGCATCTCAACCCTGTCCTCGTCGATAAGATCGAGAAAGGTGCAGCACCCGAACGCGCCAATCGACATGAAGGGCTCTTTTTACATAAATTCGGGAGGAAACGTCGCCAGGATAGACGTCGTGCCCACAGACACACTGGAGGATATCGAGAGAAAGCTCAAGTTCTCCACCAGCATCAACGGATACGGAACAGCTCAGGCGAAGGTCGATATGGGGCTGGATGTCTCCATCTCAAACGGTCAGCTCGTGATAAAAAGACCATCCAGCGTAGCTCTGACCGATACCAGAAATGACACGCTGACGCGCAGCGGCGGCGACTTCGCGTACCTGGATTACGTGCCGGAACTCTCCCCGCCGATAGGCGGCAAGCTGACGATAGTCTCCGGCGAGACGACGTTCGTCGAGAACGAGGACTACAGGCTGAACGCCTTCGAAAACGAAAACGGCGTGATGGAGAGCAGGATAGAGTGGATCTCCGGAGGCAGATCCCCGATGGTGGGCGACACGTACAACGTAGAATACACCTACAACCCGTCGGCCGTCTCGTACTCGTTAGTACCCTCCAACGCTATCACGAGCGACCCACTCGAAAGTTACTTGTACAATCTCAGCTTCCTCGACCTGCACCAGGATATGGGAAAGGTCCAGCTCTCAACCTACGGCATCACGACCGAAAGCCTCGACTACGGCAAGAGCGGGCTGCTCGAATTCGACTCGCAGGTCTTCTTCGAGGCGATCGTTGAAGACTCCAAGCAGGTTTCGAACGTGATGGTCTCGTTCATGAAGGGGCTGGACTCCTACATAGACAACCTGGCATCCAGCAGCCAGGTCACTGTTGGGGGGGCGGTTATCACCAAGGGCCGCATAAATGCCGCCATGAACAACATCGACACGGAGGTATTGGCCCTGCAGGAGCAGATAGACAAGCTCGAAAGTCAGCTCGCGCAGAGACAGGAGACGATGTACAAGCAGTTCACCAACATGGAGCTGGCCATTCAGAAGCTCAACGCGCAGATGTCCAGCGTGTCGCAGTATCTGAGTATGAACACGAACTCATCATCGTCATCCTAAGAGCGAGGATAATACGGCATACCGCTGGATAGAGCTCGGCGACGGCTGACTGCCGTTCCCGGGCTTATTTTTTAGGTTAAGGCTTGAGATCGGCGCGCTCCGATGCTTGAACAAGCCCCATGCGCCACGCCAGCACGGCGGCCTGTGTCCTGTCGTTCAACCCGAGTTTTTTCAGCAGGTGGCTGACGTGGTTTTTAACTGTCTTTTCGGAGAGTATCATCTTATTCGATATTTCAGCGTTGTTGAAGCCTTGCGAGAGCCAGAAGAGGACCTCTTTCTCCCGTTGTGTCAGTAGAAGCATGACGTCCTGCTCCGCCTTGCGTTTTTGAAATGAGGAGAGCAGCTTGCCAGCGACCTTTGGATCGACGTACGATTCGCCGTTGTACACGGAGCGAAGGGCGGCGACCAGGTCGGGCGCGCTGGATGACTTCAGGATATATCCGTTGATCCCAATGGACGACAACGACGTCACGTGCTCCTCGTCATCATAGGCGGTTATCGCGATAAACCTGGATCGGATGCTCTTCTTCTTGAGCTTGAGCTGTTTTATCACCTGTCCTCCATCCAAGAGGGGCATGTTGATATCGAGCAGCACAATATCCGGATCGGTCGCGAGCACCAGATCCACAGCTTCGGCGCCATCCTTGGCCTCGCCGACTATCTCGATGTCGCTCTCCAACTCAAGCAGCCTGCGCAGCCCCTCGCGGAAGAGCCTGTGATCGTCAGCCAGAACTATCCTGATCTTGTCCATTCGAATTCCCCCCTATGGGAGCTTTTATCGTGACTCTGGTTCCCCGGCCCTTTTTGCTCTTTATGCTGATAGTTCCGTTGACGAAGCTCACGCGCTCGTTCATATTGGATAATCCATACGAACCTCTCTCGGCCGCCAGAGCCTTGCCGGTCTCGATGTCAAATCCGCCGCCGTCATCGGAGATCACGAGGGAGAGCTCACTCTTCGAATAATAGTATTCCACGGTAATCTTAGCTGCCTTCCCGTGCCTCATGGCATTGGACGCGGCCTCCTGAACTATGCGGAATAGATTAGACCGCAGAACGCCTGAAAAGTCATCCTCCTCCTGAGTTGTCTTGACATCGAATTTGACTCCGTAACGCTCCCTGTAATTTTCGGCGAGGCGTTTTATCGCGCGGCCAAGCCCATTCTCCAAGCCCACAGGCTGAAGCTGCAGCAGAAATCCCCGAAAATCGCCCAGCGTCTCCCTTATCTGGGCCTTTATCCTCTTCACCTCATTCATTATCGCCTCCCTGTCGCCGCCTGTGATCACCCTTTCGAGATACTCGAACGACAGAACGGTGGCGGTAAACTGCTGTATCGGTCCATCGTGAATCTCCCTGGCCAGCCTCTTGTTCTCCCGTTCGGCAAACTGCAGGGCGAGATCCACCGTGTGGGCGTCGTCGGCGGTTTTAACGTAATCGGCCGGACCGTCCCGATTCTCGAGCACATCCATGGCCAGGCGCATCTTGTTCATGACGCTCGCGCTCTGGTCCGCGACGCGCCCAACCCGCACCACCTCACGGTCGAGTTCGTCACGCCTCTTCCTTAAAACGCCCTCCTTATCACCGAAGGAGACCCTCAGCTCCATAAAGCGTTTGGCCTCGTCATACAGGCCCATCTGGGGGACATCTCTCGAATCCGTCCCGACCGACAGCCGTTTCCTGGTCTCCCTGTAGGCTTTTGTCACGGCGTCATTCGCCGCCATTACCTCGCCTACCTCCTCGCGAATGTCCTTGAGTTCGTCGTGGAGGTCCCTTTGAACGTTCATCACCTCGTCGCGAATCGCGGCGACCTCGTCTATACCGCAATTTAGGGATTCCTTGGTCTTTTCGAGAACGTCCAAGAGCTTACGCTTCAATGTCTCATCGAGCATAGCCAGAAACATCGCCCTTCCATAGCCAACATGCCAACATTATACTGTAATTAAAATGGATAGATATAACCCTCCACTTCATCCGCTGGGACAACTTCGGTTACCCACGCCTGCGGTTCGCGGTATCCGTTCTCCTCTGTTATGCGAATTACGCCCTCGACCGTCACCCAGGAGTCCGCCTGCAGTTCGCCGACATACTCGCTCCTGCATATCATGCCGAATGGAAGCAGATCCGCCACACAGCAGGACATTACAAGCCTGGCTGGCACAAATTCGTCGGGCTCTAAGAGTTTGGGGTCCTTCAGGACGAACCCCGTCATCCTTATGACATACCCCTCATACGGGTCGGGATCGAAGAATAGCCTATCCAGCCACTGATAAAATTCGTCGTCGCTAATCGTAATTCTCTTAGCGGCGACATCCAGTCCCGAGAGGGCGTCATCCGAGTCATCCCCGTAATCGTACGCCAGGTCGTAGGAGACGTCCGAATCAATATCCTCCTCGAAACCCCACTCGTCGTAGAGCGATAGATCGAGCTCCTGGCCTGTTTCATCCATAGATGTGAAATAATCATATACATTGGAGGGTATCTCAGCGTAAAACTCTTCCTCCGAAGACGCCAGAACCCGGGCGATATCCCCGTCATCGGGCATGGACGCTCCTGGCCCGCCCGGCATCGGCAGAGGCTCGCCGTTGGCGCTCTGAGAGGAAGAGAGGCCCAAAATCCCCCCCCTGGCGAAGTTGTACGACAGATCCGAGGTATTGAGGGAACTATGCGGGAGCACAAGCAGCAGAATGGGAACCGCCAGAGAGAAACAGTGCGCCGAACGCGTCCTGTTCCTTGGCGCGAAGAGCCTTGGAAGCCCCGCGCACGCCCAGATCAGCATGACGGCGGCCGTAAAGTAAAGATACGGCTTCATTCGCGGCGTGACATAGTAGAGATACCTTCCGCGCCAGACAAGATAGGCCACAAGTCCCGAAAAAACCACGCAGCAGAGCGTCTCCAGAAACACCTGCGCGTTGAGCGTCCTTAACTTAACCATCACGAATTCACCACCCAACTATACTCGAAAAAGCGAAAACAGCGGAGAAACTGACCAGAAAAGCCGCGGCGGAGAGCTTTAGTATGAAACTCCTCGTAAAGCCGTATGAGAGCATCATGAAGTTCTTGATGTCCATCATAGGACCAAATACCAGAAAGGCCATGACCGCGCCCGCCGGAAACTGACTGGCGAAGCTGCGCGCGACTACGGCGTCGGATGATGAACAGAGCGAGAGCACAAATCCGGCCGCCATCATAACCGCCATGGAGGCCGCGAGTCCCGCGCCGCCTCCCGTGAACGAGAATATATCGCCGCCCGCCGACTGAAGTAACGAGGAGATAAAAATCCCCACGATCAGATATCCGGCGGCGCTGAAAAACTCGGTCTGCGCGTGTCTGAAGAACAGTCCAAGTCTTCCGGAGAAGGAGGCCGGCGCCGCATCCTCCCAACAGCCGCAGGAACACGAAATCCTCTCAAACGCGCCCCCTTTCAATATGGAGCTCTTCCCGCCGCCGAGCGCGAACAAAAGCCCGATGACAGCGGCAGAGACTACGCCAAGAAAGACCCTCCCCGCGACAATCCTAAGATTTCCCCCAAAAGCGTAGTAGGTCGAGAGGATTACGACCGGATTGGTCACCGGCGCGGACATCAGAAAGGTGATGGCAACCGGCAGCGGGACGCCCTTCCGCAGAAGGCTTCTAAAGATTGGGATCGAGGCGCAGTCGCACACGGGCAGACAGAAACCGGCGGCAACCGCCGCGGCCATGCCAGCCCCGACCGTCTTTGGAAACCTGCGTTCGATTGCCGCTTTATCGACAAAGATTTCGATCGCGGCTGAAAGGTGCACGCCGATCAATAAAAATGGGACAGCTTGAAGGGTAATCCCCAGAAAGACGTTCACCACCTTGTTTATCGGCACTCCATTTGCCTCAAGAAGCGGTTTCGCCGCGAGATAAGAGAGAGCCATAAGAACCGTCAGAATCGAAAACACCACGAGCTGCGATCTTTTCTTTCTGAAAAGGCTTCTATGTATATCGTTGTACGAGTTAGCGCCACAGATCCGGATGCCTGGGTTGACCGCGCGGAGCAGCCTGACAGCCTCCAGCCTCGCATCTTCTTTTATGCGCGGCGAGTCTCTGACCACGGCAAAGTCGCTGTTTCCAATCTGATCAAGGAGCGCGCCGCCACTCCCGGAGATCAGGGGCTCCAGCCTCCCGGCATCCACGACATGCGCAATCCTGCTGATTTCGCATATCTTCCGCAGGTCGCGGTGCAGTACAATATCGTACAATCGCGAGAGCGCCGCAACCCCGTTCCACTCGATCCAGATCTCGTCGTATTCGCGATCAGCCAGGCGTTCGGCCAACCGGCGCACAATCTCCTCCGGCTGGGTATCGAGCATCTTTTTGGGAAACACGATGTTTTCACAGTTGCCGTTCTTGCTGTGAAAATCCACCTCCCCCGACTCGAATTGCGCTACCAGTATCGATATCTCGCCCCAGTCTCCTCTGTTCAGCAGATCATTCAGGAGAGTGGTCTTTCCCGAGTCCAGGAAACCGGTAACAACAAAGACAGGTATCCTGCCGCCCGGCATCTATCGCGCTTCGCGGAGCAGCAGCCCTGCGAGCTCCTGCCGATTCAGGCCGCGGCCTATGAAACAGACTATATCGCCCGCCGCGGATGTGCTCTCCACCCTCAGATCCCCTGGAATATACTGAATGTTCAAGTATCCATCCTCTCCTCTGACTATCCCCTTTGCCCTGAGTATCTCGCCGCTCGAAAACCTTTCGATATCGAACATACGGCTCTCCAAGTCCTCACGGCTGAACTGGCGGCCTGGACGCAGGGTAATTTCGTCGAAGACGTCCTCCGCGTCGTGATTGTGATCGCACGAGTCCGGCGAATTACAGCAGCCGGCGTCTTCTTCGGCGATGCTCTCCCGCGCCGCGGCAGGGTATAATATCTCGGCGGAATCGATACGGCTCCACGGATCGGCGAAGATTCGCGAACTCCCGTTCAGCTCCCTTATTATCCCGGCCGCCTCCTCAGCCTTGCCTGTTTTATCGCCCGGCGGAGCGTCTATCTTGCTCAGCAGAACCGTGTCGGCGTGTTGAATCTGATCTTCGAAGAACTCGCCAAAGTTGTCGATATACTTCTTGCAGCTGTTAACGTCAACCACAGTGATCTTTCCGCGTACCCCGGCGAGAGGGGCTATCCTCGGATCCTCGCACGCAAGGACGACATCCGACAGTTTAGCCACCCCGGACGGTTCGATTATCACATGGTCCGGCTTGAATTGATCAAGCATATCCCCAAAGGCGCGGACAAAGTTGCCGGAGAGCGAACAACAGATACACCCCGAATTTATCTCGTTCACCATGACGCCGCTTGCGCCGAGCAGGGAAGCGTCCACGCTCTCCTCGCCAAAGTCGTTCTCGACAACCGCCGTCCTCTTATCCTGGAAGACCTCGCGTATCAGCTTTTGAATGAGCGTGGTCTTGCCGGCCCCCAAAAAGCCCGCAATTATAAATATATCGGCTGCCATACTCCTTCTCCTCGCCCGCGGGCACAATCGCCCAGGTATTTTTACGGCGGCGTCACCGCCGCTCCGCATCGCAATCTCTGCAATAGCCGTAAATTTCCACCGTATGTCCAGTGATCTTGAAATCCCCTTCGTCCAGCCGAGGCGTAAACTCTTCCATTGGGCAATTGTCCATCTGAATAACCTTACGGCATCCCACGCAGATGGCATAGTGCCTGTGCTGATCACGATTTATCTCATACACGGCACAATCGCCGCGAAGCGCCGACGCCCTTGCGGCTATTCCCTTTCTCACAAACAAGTCCAGAATTCTGTAGACGGTGGAGAGCCAGATTGATCCTTCATTTTTCTTCGCAAGGGATAATATCTCCTCCGCGTTGAGCGGGTTGGGGGAGTTTTCGAGAACCTCGAGGACACTCTGCCGCTGTCTCGTCTTCTTCACTCCGACAGGCCATTCGATCTTTGTCTCGTTCATAAAAAAGCCACCCCGCGATATAGGCTTCCCTCACCCGCCTCAGCGGCGACCGCACTCATAACCTTTATTCATCATAACCCATCTTCACATCGATATCAACCCTGCCGCGGGATCGATTTTTTACAAATAAAATAACGCAAAGGCTGGCTACGCCCAGAAGCACTATGGTTCCTCCAGGTTTGAGCCTGGCGTAGTATGATATATACAGCCCGGCTGTCATGAACGCGACGGCGAAGAGGATCGAGAGGGCTACCGTCCTCTTATAGCCCATTCTGAATTGCATAGCGCAGGCCGCGGGAATGACCATGGTCGAGGAGACGATCAGGACTCCCACCGTTCGGGACGCTACCGCCACCGTGACGGCCGCGAGCACCGTGAATATGTTGTTGACTGTCCGCACCGGCACGCCGGCCAGACCGGCCAGTCTCTCGTCGAAGGCGATGAAGAACAGCTCTTTATACAGCGCGGCAAAGGTCAGCATGACCGCGAGGCTGACGCATATTACGAGGATTATCTCAAAGTCGCTGAAGGCGATGATGCTTCCAAAGAGGAAGCTATTGAAGTTTGCCGAATTTTTGGCAAAACCGGACAGTACTCCAGCCAGTCCGACGCTCGCGGACAGGATAACGGCAATGGCCATTTCGGCGTAGTTGGGTATCTTCTTGCGTATTATCTCGATCGCGAGAGCGGCCGCGATACACGCGATTATCGCGCCCAATATCGGATTGATTCCCATAACCAGTCCCATGGCCACGCCTGAGAGTGACGAGTGAGAGAGCGCGTCGCCTATCATGGATAAGCGTTTTAAGACGACCACAATGCCGACGCACGGGATTATGACGGACAGCAGGATACCGACGACAAAAGCCCTGCGCATAAATTCATACTGGAAGACCGACACGTCAGCGCGCCTTCTCCGGCGTACGGTCCTCACTCGCGGGGTGCGCGTGTCTGTGCGACAGCTCCTCGTAAACCTCCGATTTGTCTAGCTCGATGAGCGATCCTCGTTCGAGGCACAGAATCCGCGACACGTATTCGACCGCGTTCGAGATGTCATGAGTGATCATGGCGACGGTAACGCCCAACTCCACGTTCAAGCGGGACAACATCTCAAACAGGGACTGAACCGCCTGCGAATCGACGCTGCTCGTCGGTTCATCCAGCAGCAGCAGTTTCGGATCGCCGGCGAGGACGCCCGCTAGCATGACACGCTGTCTCTGACCTCCGGAGAGGCTGCCTATCAGCCTTTTGGCATATTTTGCCATGCCGGCCTGACTCAAGACCTCACGGACCCTCTCTCTGTGTTCCTTTTTGGGAAACCGCAGGAAACCGACTTGCGAATACAGGTTTGCCATGACAATCTCTTCGACAGTCGCCGGAAAATCCCTGCTCGCGGAGAACCCATTCTGCGGCAGATAGGCCACCGCTCCTCTCCCCAGGGAGACCGGCGGTCTCCCTTCGAACAGCCTGACATACCCGGCGGTTGGTACGAGCTCGCCTAGCATGAGGCGAAAGAGAGTGCTCTTGCCGGAACCGTTTGTGCCGATAATGGCAACAAAATCACCCTTATAAATAGAGAAGCCTATCTTTGAAAAAATAGGCTGTTCTCCATAACTGAAACTCAGATCACACACATCCACAATCGGACTCAAACCAACACCTCATCATTGTTCATAGCGATAATTACACGCATATTACACTATTGCAGCGCCGCGACCAATGACTTCAAATTTTTGCGCATTATCGAAAAATAATCCTCGCCGGCGGCCGCCTCTTCATCGTCAAGCCCTTCTATAGGGCTCAGCATATCCGTTCTCGCTCCTGTGGAGGCCGCTATGGACTCGGCGACCTTGGGGCTGGCCAATTCCTCAAAAAACACAACCTTTACGCCGTTTTTTTTCGTAAAGTCTATGATCTCCGCCATTCTCGCGGGATCAGGCTCCGAATCAGGGGAGAGCCCTGCTATGGGGATCTGATTCAGTCCATATCTGACGCACATATACCCGAACGCCTGATGCGTTACGATGATGTCCTTCTTTGACAAGCCTGAGAGCGCGCTTTCAAACTCCTTGTCCAGCAGATCACACTCGGCGGCGTACCTGTCGTAATTTGCCTTGTAGTACGCCTCTCCATCCGGGTCCGCGGCGGCCAACGCGTTCCTTATGTTATTCATTATCGTCTTCGCGTTCATCGGGGAGAGCCAGACATGCGGGTCGTAGTCCCCGCCCTCCTCTTCATGTTCCTCATGCTCCTCTTCGCCATCCTCGTGGTGATGTCCCTCCATAAGTTTTATACCGCCAGACGCCTCCACCGAGACCAACTTTTTATTTCGCAGCGAGCCAAGAACATCAGGAACCCAGCTCTCCATGCCGGCTCCATTATAGACAAAAACCGACGCTTCCTCAAGGCCAGCTATGTCGGCCGCGGCTGGTTCCCAGTCGTGCGGCTCCACTCCCGAAGGGACCATATTTATCACATTGACCCTCTCTCCCCCGATCTTCACCGAAAAGTCATACATCGGATAGATACTCGCGTACACGCTTATCTTTCGATCCCCATCAGAGGCAGTCGCCGAAGAACCTCCCCAAACGCCAAAACACACGCAAAACAGAGTGATCACAATAACGCGAGCCAAAAAATTACTCCGGAAATATCTCAACTCGAAAACTCCCTTCCATAGCTACAAAAGACCGTTATCCCAAGAATAGGCCGATTAAATCAGCCCTCCCTCAACCCTACCGCAAGCTAACCGTACAGATCTCACCCTCTCCCCGCCTAATCTCGAACAGTAAATGCGAGTCATTCGCAACTGGTATTTTAGTCAGAACTAACATCCCTGTCAAGAGAGCGGTCATGACAGGGCAGACCATGACATCAGCCGAACGCGTGGGAGAGAAGAGGGAATTTACGCTAGATCGTCACATTAGAGAGACAACAGACCGCGGCCCACTGCTGTCAACTCAAGCGTTTGACACGACGATAGCTACTTCGGCCAGATTATCTGTGACTCAACTCGAGAACTTGACTTTTATGATAGGATGTTTATAATAATGATATAGTAAGGGTTATAGATGGAGGGTTGCTAAGAACATGGAGGATAAGTTGAACGAGAAGATCACGATAATAGCAAATGAGAAGTGCTGGATCGAACAGCCAGCCGTAAGACAGCTTGAGACGGTCTCATCACTGCCGGGGGTGGTGAGGGCAGTGGGGCTTCCCGATCTGCACGTAGGCAGGTCGCCGGTAGGAGTCGTGCTGGAGACGGAGGGAATCATATATCCTCACCTCGTCGGAAACGATATCGGTTGCGGTATGGGATTGTTCGAGACCAGTTGCCGGGTTAAAAAATACAGGCAGGATCGGTTTTTTTCGCGTTTGAACGAAATAGAGGCGCTTCGCGACGTGAAAACCGATAACCCCTTTCCCGAGGAGAGTCCCATAATCGACCTTGGCACCATCGGCGGAGGCAATCACTTTGCAGAATTTCAGTCGGTGAGGAAAATCTATGACGAAGGTCTGTTCAAGACGCTCGGCATCGACAGGAGCAGAGTTATGTTGCTGGTTCATAGCGGCTCGCGCAGATATGGCGAGCAGATATACAGCGAATTCTCCGATTTTGGCGGACTCGCCGCGGATGGGGAACGCGCCAGGCTGTACATGACGGCTCACGACAACGCTATTCTGTGGGCGGAGCGCAACCGGCTGATGATAGCTAAAAAGCTGACTGATTATCTTGGGTATGCCTCTGAGTTGAAAGCCGCCATAGACTGTGGACATAACTATATTCAAAGACTTGACGGCAGATTCCTGCACCGCAAGGGCGCCTTGAGCGCAAAAAAAGGCCCGGTGATTATCCCGGGCTCGCGCGGCGCGCTGACATATGTAGTCGTTCCGTCGGAGAACACCGCGCTTTCGATGGACTCGCTCTCGCACGGCGCGGGCCGTAAATGGATTCGTTCGCTCTGCAAAGGGCGGCTCAGGGACAAATACGACAGGTACACAATCCGCGAGACGAAACTCAAGAGCGTCACTGTCTGCCACGACATTAACCTTTTGTATGAGGAGGCGCCAGAGGCATACAAGAGCATAGATCACATCATAGACGCCCTGGTTGAGAGTGGACTCTGCGAGGTAATCGCGACATTGCAGCCTTTGCTGACTTTCAAGGCGTAGGAGATCAGGGAGATGGAATTACAGATCTGTTCCGGGCAGGGATCCACGGAGCGCGGGCTGGCCATCGTCAAACTACTCTCCTCGCTCTCAGCGGAATCTCCCGATATAGCGAAAATAATCCATAAAGCCAGATCATTAGGGAGGCAGATAGATTGATATTTCTCACTTCTCAAATAACTTCGATGATACATGACGATTTTATGAAACAATACAAGTCATTCAGCGAGTTCTCGTCGTCCGGAAAACTTTGGGATGACTGCATAGCGGCTACCCAGGACTCGGATTTGATGAACAATATCATATTCTGCAACGACGTTCACGAAATTCCCCCCGCGTTGAGCTTTCTCAGGGCATTGAACCCGCGGGAGGACTTGGAGGAGTTTGAGAGACGCGCTGTCGGAGCCTTTTGGGGGTTTATCTTCAAGTTCGTATTCGGGTACAGAAATCAGCGAAGCGTATCGACGCAACGATGCCTCCTGGCTCGAGAAAAAAAAATCATCAAGTCGGCCACTTATTTTTATGACATAGATGAAAAGGTTGTTGTGGTAAAAGCACCGCTGTCAATTTAAGGAAGAGACACAATACAGACCTTGAGAGTTCCAAGATCGAGGCCCTAATTATTGCGGGGACTGTACGTGTCCATGTACGCGGCCATCCCATCCGCGTCAGCGTTAGCATTATTGTAGATACCTGGCTCACCCTGATCCGCTACGCCATAATTCGGGAAGATGTTCCTTCGGACCATCTGTGCTCCCCTCGGCATCATCATTACTACATAAGGCAGAGGGCGTTCTTTCCCATCGGAGGGCGAGTTTATCGGCACACCGCGCCACATCAGCTGGGACGAACCGCCGCCGTCCATGTTGAGCGCCGTTTTTAGCCCGAGAGACCTGGCAATCCATCTCGTCTCGTCAATCGTCGCTCCCCTGCTGTGAATCGAACTGCGACCGTCAATTACCGCCCAGATCATCCTCCGTCCGTCCGTACCCATGATCGTCCGGGGATGCCTCTTTTTAAGTATGTCATCCTTGAATGCCTCGGAGCTTGTAACAAATCTGTCCTCACGTATCAGCATTGGCCCCGCCTGGATGAGGTTCGTGCAGGCAGCGAAAGAGCCCGTTGCCCAGTCGGTTCGGATTTCGACGACATCCCCCGGTCTCAGGTATCCGAGACTTGTCCTGGACCTCCCCCGAGCCACTATCATATAGCTCTTTTCAGGGATTGCGTAACCGCCAAAGGACGCCTCCCTTATCTCTGCCACCGAACCATTTCGCACGATGATCTGAATTGCGTCGAGTCCGATCCCGGCTGAATTCAACGCGACGTCAGGTGTGTAAAGCGCTGCCTCATTCTGTGGTGGCGGCGAGTTGAACCTTGTAAACTCGACATAGCCGCTGGGGGTTCTAAGCCCAACTCGGGCATCGCCCCGGCCAAATACGAAGACTCCGTCGGCGTTGTTCCAGCCGACCGCCGATCTCTCCGGAAGGGGTTTCCCAGCGTGCACGCCGTCGAGCAGCATCGTTCCAAGCGGCCTCCCTCCCGAGAAGAAACCGCCGTTTATCATTCCAATGGGCTCATAAACTAAGGAGAAATCGGACGGAGGTATGCGCTCCATCCCTACTGGTTCCGCGAACGCGATTCTAGTATCGACAAACCCGGGGTGAACAGCGATCGCCGCCACATACAGCGGCTCATTCTTCGCCGATCCCACCGGATTGCCGAAGTCGGGCTCGTTGGGCTCGCCGGGGCGAGCCATCCCCTGTCTGTAAATAATGAGGTCGGTTCCTTCATACGAGAAGACCCTATTCCAATAAACGCGTCTTTTACAGCTACGCACCCAGGCTATGAGGGATGTCTCCCCTCCTTCGGAGAGTGGAAGGAATCCATCCAGCAGCAATCCCGAAGGCGCCGGCGGCTTCATCTCCGCCGCCAGGAAGAACACAGTGTCTCCCGTACCGCTCAAATCAGGCAAGGATGTCAAAGACTCGTACAGCGACGCCTCCCGTCTCCATCCCATCATCTGGAGCGACAGATATACGGCTCCTCGCCTGTCGATAACCTCATCCGGGGAGAAAAACTCCGCCTCTGATATGAGCCCATACGCCGCGGAAGATCCGATCTGTTTGGCGAACCTATGTGACGCCGGCACGTCGGGAGGCAATTTCAAAGTTCCCGCCATCTTGTATTCAAGCTCCGCAAAGAGTTTCGCGGCGAACTCGGCCCTTGTCGCCGCCGCGGAAGAATCGGCCCCAACGAACAAGAAGACCGCAAGTACAAAGATTGGCGGTAAAAACCTGAACAGCCGCGGAAAAAACTTTTTATTTTTCATACTCTCCTCCTAATATATATTCACGAGCTAAAACATTTACCAAGCGATTAAGCTGCTTTGCGCAAGGAGTTCCGCCATTCTGGCAGATCCATCCGCCCGCTAGTATAGCTCCGGTATCGCGTCATAAAACAAAAAGGTTCCTCCATAAGATTCCGGAGGAAGCTAAATTTACTGTCTCAAATTTGAGGGCACAAGGAATTCGGTATTAAACCATATAAAGGCGAGCATCCGGGACTTTCGAACCTATCGTCCGGACTGTCGCCCTCACCAGTCATTCCTTTAAAGCTTGAGTTCCTTGAGGCCTTTGATAACGTCCTCCGTCAGATCGACCCCTCCGAAATATATGAGCATATTGTTAAGCACAACGGTAACTCCCTTTGCCTTTGCGACACTCTCGATGACCTTGTTTATATCCTTCGTGATAGGATTCATGATGCGCTTCTCTTCATCCCCGCTCTCCCAGCGCGCGTTGTCGATGATCGCCATCCTCTTGCCCTGGTCAGTCTCCTTCTCCGCGACAGTCTTGGCCTCTTCTGTCTTTTTCCTTACAAACTCCTCCATGTACTTCTGTGACTCGTCATACTTAGGGTGAGAAGAGAGCACTCGCTGCGCGTCGATAAAACCCACCTTATCCTCCGCGGCCTGAAGGCTGGGGGCAGTGAAGTCGAACAGGACGAGCACCGCGAGCGCGGTAAAAAACATCATCATCATCTTTTTCAGCGACAAATCAAATCTCCTCCTTCATTGTAAAGAAGAACAACCGAGGAGGCAGTCCTCCCAGGAATTCACAAAAATTCTACTCTCATCTTTTTAAAATGTCCAGTGATGTTTTGATTCAGCCCAGGGCAGACGCATTAGAATCGCTGTTACAGTACAGCCTCCACGATGGCAAGCCATCACCAAACGGAACGAAACCAGCTTCAGCTTTGGCGATGGTTTTCTGTTTTGATTTTATGAATCAAGATGTTCCGAGACCAGCCATTTTTAAGTTTTTTGTCCGCATACCAAAGATACGCCGCTTTAGTCGATATCGGACAATGTAAAAATAACTTAGCACGCCCGTCAAAAACCTCTCCCCCAGGCATAACTTGTGCTTCAGTGTCGCAAAATGAATATTGTGCGACATAAACCCCTCCGCTCTCCCCGGGAAGGCGCGGTCAAAAATTCCACTGTGATTTTGCCGGAAATAAAAAAGTGGCGAACGATGAAGATAGCGGTTTGCCGTTCCACCACTCGCCCAAACCTTGTATAATATGCTCAGTAATTGACAGGAGGCGCGCTATGGCGGGCAACGAGACATTCAGAATTATCAATGTTGAGAAAGAACAGATCAACAGGCTTAATGACCGCTTCTCGAAATATCTTCTCACAGGGCCGAGAAGCAAGCCGATCCTAATCGACTTCATCAATGATGCTTTATTCTGGGAGGACGATGACAGGATAGAAGACTTGGAGGTCACTTCCGGGGAACTCGTTCCGGATACCGCAAAGGGGAAGATCTCCGTGCTTGACGTGTCCGCGACGCTGATGGATAAGCGCACTGTTGATTTGGAAATACAAATCGTCAATTACAAGGACTTTAGGAAGCGTGCCCCGTATTATTGGGCGAGACGCCATTCCAGAAAACTCTCGGCAGGCATGACGTTCATCGAAATCAAACCCACAATTACGATCTGCTTGTTAGCGTTCGATCTTTTGGAAGAAGAAGAGGCGCACCGCAACGGATACAGTATCCGCAACGATCAAAGCGGTAATCGTCTGTGCGAGGATATGCGGATTATCTACCTGGAGCTGCCTAAGTTTTTGAGACATTTGGGGAAAGCGCATCCGCG
>JAIRWR010000010.1 GCA_031268885.1 Synergistaceae bacterium | reverse complement strand
GTCGAGACCTACCGAGGCTCCGGCTCCCGCGGCGGGAGCGATCGTCTCCTGGGGGATAACGCTCATCGTCCTCCCCTGTCCATCCTCCACGCCGATCAAGATGTGCAGCGCATTCACCGCGCTGGCTACGACAGAGCTGGAGCTGCCCCACGCGCTCGCCGTGTAGCTTGGCCATCGCGTCTTCTCCGGCAGCTTCACGACTCGGCCCAGGCCGAAGCTCCTGCCGTCCTCAAGAAGCGACGAAACCGAGCCTCCCTCCGTGAATTCGATTCTCACGTCATATAAGAATCTCCCCTCGTCCGCGTGAAGATCCCCAGCACAAGGAAGAAGTACCAACGCAAAAAATAGACTTGCGATAATCCTTCTCATATCAGCTCCTGAAACCTCCCGAGTATCCAGGCCAAGCTTGGCCATTTCAAGGGCGCAAACCATATTGCCCACATGTTCGCGATACCGTGAAACAGAGTAGATGTCGCTATGTTTCCGTGCCTCTCCCTGAGAAAGCCCATGACACAGCCAGGAAAGAACACGGCAAACAAAAACAGCGACCGCGCCACAAATATATGCGAGGCCGCAAAGATGACGCTGGTGAAAACAATCGAGCAGAACGGCGAAAACCGCGTCTTAAAGAGCGGCTGGATCCAACCTCTGTAGAAGATCTCCTCTATTATTGCTGCCGCGATCCCCGCCGAGCCAAGGTTGAGGATGCGATACGCTGTGTTGTTCCTCGGAAGGCTCTCGAAAGGCCAGTTCAGCGAGACGAGAGTGAGAGGAAGCAATACGGCGGCCGATACGAACAGACACTCGAACAACCCCCTATGGGTGAAACTCCAGGACAGTCCGTACAGGCTCGGGTCCTCGCGCCTGAAGCGGCACCACTGAAACGGAACAAAGATAAACGCCAATCCCATTATCGTCGGCACGACGTTTTTCAGGATAAATTTCATCTTTGCGCCTGTGCCGCGATGCTAAAGGTCGCCGCACTCCGAACAAAAACCATAGAGAAATACCTCTACGGCATCTATGGAGTCGATGTCGAACTTTTTACCGTGTTTCACAAGAGCGCTCACATCCATGGGAAGATCTACTATCCTCTTGCACTTTCTGCACATGAAATGCCCGTGAGGCTGCACATTCGGATCGAAGTTCACCTTGTTTTTGTCTATTGTGAGAATCCGAATCATCGACGCCTGGGCCATCAACTGCGTCGTACTGTATACTGTCGCGATCGAGAGAGTTGGATACTCCGGCTTCAATTCGATGAAAAGCTGTTCCGCCGACGGATGGTCGGTCCGCCCCTCAAGCGATTTCATAATCGCGACTCTTTGCGACGTCACCTTTGCTCCAGAACTTTGCAGGTGTTTTATTCCTTCCTCTACAGAAAACATAGGAAAATTCCTCCTTATAGCTGAATTATAGACTGGAATTATTATACCTTAAATCTATTATAATGATAACGTTTTAATTTGTAAAGGCCAGAGTCGGATAATGCTAGAATAAACGCGTCTGACGCCGTGAAGCGTTGCTATCACTCATATGTCCAATTGGAATACTTCTTGAAAAGAGAAAAGAGTTACGACCGCTCCCAAGAAGAGCAGAGGGCTTCGTTGTCCTCGGGGCGGTCGCGTGAACTTATTCTGATACACCGGGCAGATATTCGAAATGAAATTTAGCTCTGTTCATCAGTCGTTCATTATCTCTCGTTCTTTCTCCGAGAGGGTGCCGTCTATCTTTTTGATAGCCGCTTCAGTGAGGTCATTGACCTCCTTCTGGTGCTTTTTCAGATCGTCTTCGCTGATCTTCGAATCTTTCTCCAGTTTTTTGAAGGATTCGACAGTCTCGCGGCGAATATTTCTGACTGCCACCCTCGACTCCTCAGCGTATTTGTTGACGATCTTGGTCAGTTCGACGCGCCGTTCCCGTGTCAGCTCCGGCAGGGTCAGCCTGATAGTATCCCCGTCCGGGCGTGGGTTTATTCCAAGCGGGGAAGCCTGTATCGCTTTCTCCACCGACTTCACGGCCGACTTGTCCCATATTGAGATGACTATCTGGCGCGGTTCTGGTATATTCACCGTTCCAAGCTGTTTGATCGTCATGGGAGTACCGAAGTAATCCACCTTTATATCCTCCACAAGCGCGGGGTGAGCCCGGCCGGTTCTAACTCCGGCGTATGTTCCCTTGAGATGTTCGATTGTCTTCTCCGTACGGTTTTTGAGGTCTTTCAGCAAATTCTGCGGCATATTAGAGCACTCCCATCTGCTAGGATACTGTTGACCCGATATTCTCTCCGTTTACTAGAAGTCTCCCTAAGTTTCCCGATGTCCGCACGTCGAACACGACAATCCGCATACTGTTGCTCTCGCAAAACATGACGGCAGAGGTATCCATTACGCTGAGCCGCATATCCAGAAAATCGCGATAAGAGAGATTGGGCAGGAACTTCGCATCCGGAAACTTAACCGGGTCCCTCTCATATATACCATCTACCTTTGTGGCTTTCAATAGGCAATCCGCGTTTATTTCGGATGCTCGGAACGCCGCGGCGGTATCCGTGGAAAAGAAAGGCAAGCCTGTGCCGGCAGCGAAGATTACAATCCGCCCCTTGTCGAGGTGCTTGACAGCTCTTCTTCTAATAAAGGGCTCAGCGATAGGACCCATATTAATCGCCGTCTGAACACGGACCGAAACGCCGAGGTTCTCCAACGCATTCTGAAGCGCGAGGGAGTTTATCACCGTCGCAAGCATACCCATATAGTCAGACTGTACGCGATCTCTTCCGGAATCAGCCGCCAGAGCGCCCCTATAAATGTTCCCGCCGCCAACCACGACGGCAATACTGACTCCCGCCGCAACCACTTCAGCTATCTCCCCGCAGAGCTCGTCTATACGCTTGCGGTTCAGGCCAAAACCGTCGTCTCCAGCCAGTACTTCTCCCGACAACTTCAGCAATACCCTTTTATATTTTATCAATAACTCTGCCCTCCTCTGATGGTTTCGCAAAGCAATTCCGCGTTTTATTCATACATCTTAGCCGTTATTTCCGTTTTGTTACAAATTCATTTCTTTAATAATTGTCCTGACCGCTATTTCGATGCCTTTGGCCATATCGTCGAGACTCATATAACGTGCGTTATGATCTCCTTTGGCCTGGCCTGGCGCATAAGGAACATGAATGAAACCGTATGGAATCTCCCTGCCGCCGTTTTGTGAGACTGAGGAAAGATAATGTCCGATACGGTAGATGACATGCTCGCAAATATATCCCCCGGGGTTAGTATTGAGGATGGCTGGGACCCCCGCTTCTTTGATTGCCTTTACAATTTGATTGTTAGGAAGCGTGGCGCGGTAAAGGTCAGAGGCGTTAGGATCTGTTTTCGCCAGCACGGGATCTTTCCCTCCTGACCCGGCGATACCGTTATTGTCCTTGTAATTTCTCTGTTTATTATGCCCGTATCTTTCTATGGCAAGTTCCGCAAAGCCGCCGTGTTGCCCAGTCATCAGTATCGCGTCGGGGTGAGATTCTTCTATCGCCTCAATAAGCGTCCGTATTGAACTAGTCCCTTTGGTGTGGTCCCACGTCACGGGGACCTCCAGTTTTACGATTCGCACCCCTTCAATTGTGTCAGGAAGCCGTTTGACGGCTTCATAGGAAGGATTAATTTTCTCTTTCCCGAATGGTTCAAAGCCGCTGACCAGAATAATACTCTGCGCTGGGCCACCGCCACCTCCGCCACCTCCCCCGCCTCCTCCAGGTCCCACTTGGGCGAATGCGAAAACGCCGCCACTCACAATCAGCGCAACAGCGAACAACAATATACATACTTTACGCAACATAGCAGTCACTCCCCTTATGAGTTTTGATGATCAGCTGATAATGAGTTTCATCAACCGCTGACGTATTATACTTGACAACAGATTAATGGCGAGGGATTTTATCCCTCGCCATTAATCTGTTGTCCTTATGACTCTATCGCGAACCTCGCCATCCTGCGGACCACTATGTTTTCACCCATTTTCGCTATGTCCGAGACAATGAGATCCTTTACCTTCACCTTCGGATCGCGTATGTAATTCTGCTCCAACAGACAGTTGTCCTGATAAAATGCCGTAACCTTGCCCTCCGCTATCTTTTCGACGATATTGGCTGGTTTTCCCTCTTCCAACGCCTGTTTGCGGTATATCTCCTTCTCCCTGTCGAGATCTTCCGTCGGAACATCCTCTATCTTTATATACTGAGGATTAGCGGCCGCTATCTGCATACAGAGTTCATGTCCCAGATGTTTGAATTCGTCGGTCTTCGCGACAAAATCGGTCTCGCAGTTGAGCTCCAGGAGAACGCCGATCTTGCCGTTCGTATGGATATAGCTGAAAACGAGCCCCTGCGATGCCGAACGCCCCGCCTTCTTGGCCGCTTTAGCAAGCCCCTTCTCGCGGAGAAAATCAACCGCCTTTTCTATATCGCCGCACTCCGCCAGAGCATTCTTACAGTCCATCATGCCAGCGCCGGTGCGAGCTCGAAGTTCTTTGACCAATTCCCTATCGACTACGGCCATTTATATTGACTCCTTCCATCCTTTACGTTCCTCAAGCTCCTGGTTGACCACTTTTTCTCCGACCTCGGAGTAAGTGTCGTGGAGTTTTTCCCTGATCTCGATGGCTTCCTCATCCCTGGCCGGTTCAGCGGGAGGCTCCACCGCCGGCTCGGGCCCGTCAACCCCTTGCCGCCCCTCCATGAAGGCGCTTGCCATAAGGTTGACGATCAGCTCAATGGCGCGGATCGCGTCGTCATTGCCTGGTATGGGATAGTCGATGACCTCAGGGTCGCAATTGGTATCGACGATAGCGATTACCGGGATGGAGAGTTTTCTCGCTTCGAGAACGGCAATCGTCTCACGGCGAGGATCTATGACAAAGAGCGCGTCTGGAACCTCCTTCATCTCCTTTATGCCGGAGAGGGATTTCTCCAGTTTATCCATCTCCTTGTGCAGCTTGATTACCTCTTTTTTGGGATACTTGTTGATAGAGCCGTCGGAATCCATTCCTTCGAGTTCGACCATGCGGTTCACGCGTTTTCTGATCGTGGAAAAGTTGGTCAGCAGACCTCCCAGCCATCTCTGGTTGATAAAAAACTGCCCACACCTTCTCGCCTCATCTCGAATGGGGTCCTGAGCCTGGCGTTTCGTCCCGACGAAGAGTACGCTCCCGCCATTTTTCGAGACCTCGCGAACGAAGTCATAGGCGCGTTCGAGTCCTTTCACCGTCTTTTGAAGATCAATTATGTAAATGCCGTTTCTCTCGGTAAAAATATACGGCTTCATCTTAGGGTTCCATCTACGGGTCTGATGTCCAAAGTGAACGCCGCACTCCAACAACTGCTTCATGTTTACTACTCCCACTTTAACGCCTCCTCGTTTTTTCCTCCGCGCGAATCTCCCCGTGACCAACCGCATATAAACGACGGCAACACTTCAACGGTCCTCGCGTGTGTGTTCTGTCGAGCAGGCGGATGATACCACGCTTTTTCAGCTCACGCAAGATCTGATGCCGCCCGGTGTTGCCCGGAAGTTCATGAAGGCGTCTGGCGCTGGTTGCCCAGGCTCCTTTATCCGTCAATCGGCATCCTTCGGACTTCTCTCGCCGCGCTTGCCCCTGCGAGGGGGGGCCGGAGCAAGTGCCAGTTACATGACACAAGAGGAAAAAACGCGCAAATCAGGTAAAATAAATGGGAGAAAGAGAATGTCCCAACGGAAAACAATCTGAGGTGAATCCAGGAAAATCCCGGCAGGGACAAAAAGGAGGAGTAAAATTTATGTTTAAGAATGTTCTCATAACAGGATCGAAAGTGGGGGATTTTCTATGAAGGAGAGTGACTTAGGTGGGCTATATGAAGACGAAGAAGGCGGGTACGACGAAATAGAAAAAGAGAGATTATTGCGTGAACACGCTTACAACGCGGCGTTGCGGTTTATGAAGCATCGTAAACGCACGTGGCGCGAGGTATATAGTTTTTTGAGACCCCGCTATCATATGTCGTGCCGGGATGACGTAATTGACATGCTTACATTAAACGATGAAGTGCCTTCAGACGCGGAGTTTGTCGAGGACTATATCAAAAGGAAAGGTAAAGGTATGAGCAAGGAGAACATTCTGTCAGAGTTGGAAGATCGCCAAATCGACTTGGGCGATGAGGAAGTTGAAGAATTATTGGATCAGTTGTTTCCTGAAGATGCAACGCAAGACACATAGGGGTTCAACCTAACCTAGACACGTGTCATGCGCAAAACGTTTTATACTCGCAAACGCATAGATTTAGTAGAAAGCGAAAACTCCTTACGCAAAGCAGCTTAATCGCTTGGCAAATGTTTTAGGTAGTGAGCATATCTGCCGGGCGTCAGTATGAGGAAACATTAAACCCCTTTCCGATACAGACGCCCCGGCAGCAGTTCATTCTTCGCCGTTTTTGTCATTCCCAAAATTCCCGGTCAAATTATATAGCTGGAGAGTTCAAAGTTCTCACGTTAATAAGTAAATTATAAATAGGAGGTCACATCATGCGCATTTTCGTTACCGGGGCTACAGGTTTCATTGGTTCCTCTGTTATTAAGGAACTCATTAACGCGGGCCATCATGTGGTCGGCCTCATCCGTTCGGACGCAGGCGCTGAGGCGCTCACACATGCCGGAGCGGAGGTTTTTCGCGGGGATGTGAACGACTTGGACCGCCTACGCACAGCCGCAGTGACGGCTGACGGCGTTATCCACACGGCTTTCAACCACGATTTCTCAAACTTAAAGCAGCACAGCGAGGAAGACCGCAAGGTCATTGAGACACTTGGCGAGGCGCTACTAAGCTCGAACCGGCCACTCGTCGTAGCCTCCGGCACAGGTCTTGTTGCCCGGCTAAAACCAGATGAGCCAGTGCTAGAAATCGACGAACACGTCAGCTCGACCGAATTTCCTCGGGCGGCTACGGAAGAGGCGACCGACTCCCTTGCCATCAGGGGTGGGAATGTGGTTGTGGTGCGGCTATCGCAGGTACACGACACATGCCATCAGGGCCGAATTGCAGTGCATATCAAGCTGGCTCTGGAAAAAGGCTATGTTGCGTATGTCGGGGAAGGGAATAACCGTTTGTCTGCCGTACATATTTCTGACGCCGTCCGGCTTTTCCGGCTGGCACTTGAAAAAGGCCGGCCGGGTGCACACTATCACGCCGTAGGCGAGGAAGGCATTGCCATGCGCTACATTGCCGAAGTAATCGGCACAGGGCTAAAGCTACCGGTCAAATCGCTTTCGCCGGAAGATGTCCCGGCGTACTTCGGTTTCTTGTCGAACCTCGCTGCGATTGACCTTGCAGCCTCCAGCGCATGGACGCGTCAACAGTTGGGGTGGAACCCCACCGGCCCGGATTTTCTAACCGATTTGCGCAACACGGATTATAGCACAATCTATAAGGCGGCAAGGAAAGAAGATGCCCGGTGTCAAACACCAGCGTCGGGAATCCAAAAATCTCGGCAGGGCTGAATATATCTTTGGCCATATGTTTGGAGCAATATGAAGATGATCGTTCCGCTTTGAGGCGGAATTGCGTAATTTCGGTATTGACTTTTCGGTATACTGTTGGTATTCTGTCATTATTCAACAGTGGGGGCAATTAATTAAGTGAATAACAGCGCTAACGGTATCGGTGACAAGAGACTCTGGGTAAAAGCCTATGACTGGGTGAAGGAGAGTATCTTCAGCGGCAAGTTGGAGGAGGGGTTACCTCTGAGCGAAAATATGCTCGCTCAAGAGGTGAAGATGAGCCGTACTCCCATAAGGGAGGCACTGCGCAAGCTGGCGCAGGATGGTTTTGTCATGCTCGTTCCCGGCAAAGGAGCGATTGTCTCTGCCACCAGCATAGACGACGTGAGGGAGATATATGAGATCAGAAGGCTTCTCGAACCCTACGCTGCCCGAACCGCCGTGTACCGCATTCCGGACGGCTTCATCGATGAAATCGAGGAAAAATGGGAGGACACGGTGTCGAAGCTGAGGGATGGGTGCGAGATAAACCTGAGCGATGTGGCAGCTTTGGACATGAGCTTTCATTCATCACTGATCAGATATACCGCGAACGGACGGCTGAGGGATGCTATGCTGCCGTACAACGCCCAGATAGAGCGCTTCCAGCTGTTATCGGCGAAATCTCTGTCCAATCTGATGGAGACGACAAAGCAGCACCTAAACCTTATAGAATGCATAAGAAAGAGAGACGGCGACGAGCTGGCCTGCCAGCTGCTTAAACATATAATTTCTAGCGAGGAGAACGTCATGAGGCTCTATCTGCCGGGAAGAGCCAACTGATTTTTTTTGCCCAAATTCTGTATACCGACGGTATTTTTATTGCATACATCTCTGGCCTTAGAGGCTTGCCGCTTGATTCGCGGGTCGGTCAGGCGCTTTTAAAAACGGTTGCCGGCGTTTCCGCGCCGGCGTGTGTTGGAATCGGAACGGTCGTTAGGTTTTTTAAGGAGGGGGAGGTCTTAATGAAGCGATTTTGGATTGTGGACGACGAATGGGAGGATTACGAGGCTGAGACACGGCTCCTGAAGGATGCGCACCCGGACTGCGAAATCCGAGTTTCCCCGGAGGCAGACCGGAAGGATCTGGAAGAGTTCGGCTCTCTCGCGGATGCGCTGATCTGTCAGATCAGCGTGAAGGTGGACAGGAAACTTTTGGAGGAGCTCAAGAGCTGCAAGATTGTATCGGTTTACGGAGCCGGCTTCAATAATGTCGACATCTCAGCCGCTCGGGACCTCGGAATCGACGTTACAAACGTGCCGGGATACTGCGCGGAGGACCTGGCCGACTACGTGATCGCCGCGATATACCGTCACAACCTGCGGCTGAGCTACTACGCCGAGAACACCGGAAACGGGCTGTGGGGGGCACAGGCCGTGAAAAAGAGGCCGCGCCGCATATCTCAACAGAAACTGTTCATAGCCGGCTTTGGCAACAACGGCCGCAAGCTTGCCGAAAAGGCCGCCGGAGTAGGCATGAAGATCATGTACTATGACTACGCCGAGAGCGCCGAGATGACCTCCGTCGCCCAAAGGACCGGAGCGGTCAGGGTTTCTCTCGAAGAAGGGCTCGCCGGAGCTGATGTGATATCCGTTCATCTCGCTCTGACGGACGAGACCAAAGGTTTCTTTTCCCAAAAAACATTTGCCAGGATGAAGCCAGGCGCTCATTTCATCAATACCTCGCGCGGCGGCATCGTGAACGAGCCCGACCTGATCACCGCCGTAAAGAACGACGTAATTGGGGCCGCGACTCTGGATGTCATCATAAACGAGCCCCCAAAACTGGACGATCCCATTTTGTGCACCGAAAACATCTGTGTTACCCCACACATTTCGTATCTCTCGGAGGACTCGCTGCTTGAACTCAAGACCAGAGCCGCGAGAAACGCGTCCGACGTAGTCATGGGAAAGAGCATCCCGGAAGTGGTAAACAGGCGTTAGCTGGACTGTCCATGCCGATGGTTTTATTGAAAAGAGGGAAAATACAGTGAAAAAACTTGTAAGCGGGAACGAAGCTCTGGCGTACGGCGCGCTGCACGCCGGCGTCAAGGTTGTAAGCGGGTATCCTGGAACGCCGTCCTCGGAGGTGATAGCGTGCCTGCTCGAAATGGACCTGCCCGGAACCTTCGTGGAGTGGAGCACAAATGAAAAGGTCGGGTTTGAGGTGGCGGCTGGCGCGTCCATGGCCGGCCACCGCGCGCTCAGTACTATGAAGATGTCAGGGTTGAACGTGTGCTATGACTCACTGATAGGCGTCGCGTACTCCGGCTGTCCCGGAGGGCTGGTCGTCTTCGTAGCCGACGATCCTGGGGTGAGCGCCGGGATGTGCGAACAGGACACCCGAGGGTTTGCCGTCATGTCAGACATGCCTATGCTCGAACCCTGCTCGCTCCAGGAGATATATGACATGACCATCGCTGCGTTCGATCTCTCCGAAAAGATCGGCGGGCCCGTCTTTTTGAGGCTGGTGACAAATAACTCGCAGTCGCACGGTATGGTCGAGATCGGAGAGAGGGTAAAACCGGCCGAGAGCGCCCCGATGCCCCCGTACGATCCAGCTAAATACACCAAGGCCGGAGCGGCGATATGCATGCAGCAGCACAAGGATCTTATCGCGAGGCTGGAAATGTCCGAGCGGTACATTGAGGAGCACGGACTGAACAAGCTCGCACTGGGCAAGAAGGGCGGCTTAGGCGTAGTGTCTGTCGGCATCGCGAACGGATATACCATTGAGGCGCTGGACCGTCTCACCGCCGCCGGCGTCGACGTCTCAGGCATCTCGACACTGCGCCTTGCCGCTACCATTCCTTACTCGAAGGGACAGATAGACTCCCTGCTCGAAAACTGCTCGAAGGTGTTGGTGGTCGAGGAGCTGGAGGGTTTTACGGAGAAGTTCTGCTATATGGAGGCGTACAAGAATAAACTCGACGTTAAGTTCTTAGGCAAGGAGGATGGCACGTTCAGCCGAATAGGACAGTTCGATGCCCTTTTAGTGGAAAACGGCATTCGCGCCGCGCTGGACATGCCGCGCGCGGACGTCTCTCTCGCCGAACCACCCGAGCGCCTCTGCGCCGCGCGTCCCATCGGTTTCTGCGCCGGCTGCCCGCACCGCGGAACCTACATGGGGCTTGAGAAGGGCCTCAACGCGTGCGGCTACAAAAAGACCGACGTCTTCATCACCGGAGACATCGGGTGCACTATCTTAGGCAGTTGTCCGCCGTTTGACATACTGTGGACGGAGCTCTCAATGGGAGCGAGCATCCCGTTTGCCCAGGGAGTGGCGTACAGCGGCATTCCGTCGCCCGTAATAGCGACTATCGGAGACTCGACGTTCTTTCACGCCGGCATTCCAGGCCTTGTCAACGCGCTGCAGCACGATATAAACATGCTCGTCGTCATCCTGGACAACGGCTGGACCGCCATGACCGGAATGCAGGTAAATCCGGGGACCAGCCAGGAATTCCAGAAGGAGAGCTGGAGACGGCTCGACATCGAGTCCATCGTCCGAGGCATCGGCGTCAGACAGATGTGGACGGTCGATCCCTACGACGCCGGCGCGATGGCAGATGCCACTGAACAGGCGCTAAAGGCCTCAGGGCTCAAGGTGATACTTTCGCGCAGGGAGTGCGCCATACAGGCCGCAAGGCGCAAGGTGAAGTATCCAGAGATCACGTTTGTGCCGGATTCCTGCATAGGCTGCAAAAAATGCATCAATGTCACGGGCTGTCCGGCCATAGAGCTAAGCGGAAAGATCATAGCGATAGACGGCATGCAGTGCAACAACTGCGGCCTTTGCGCGGGAGTCTGCCCCACAAAGGCTCTTCGCGCGGCAGGATAGGGGGCGCGTAATATGAACAGGAACTTTGATATATACCTGGTCGGCGTAGGGGGACAGGGCATATTGACCATAGCCGACATCATCACCCTCGCCGCGGCGGACAAGGGCATCGATGTCAACTTCTTTCCGACAAAAGGAATGGCCCAGCGCGGCGGCTTTGTAAAGGCTCAGCTCCGTCTCGGGCGCGAGCCGGGAAGCTATTCGCCGAGCATCTCCCCCGGCGGAGGCGATCTGATAGTCTCCATGGAGCTCTCCGAGACCTTGAAGGCGGTGCGTTATGGAAAACAGGGGGCCGATTACGTGATACTCGGCCTTCGTTGGCAGCCGACGGCCGTAATGCTCGGGAAAGCGCCTTACCCGGATGCCAGTCAGGTGCTCGGCGAGATACGCCGCGCGGGCGGCGCCGTTCATTATCTTGATCCCGGCGAGCTACCAGAAGGAATGCGCGGCAACCTGTACACGCTTGGCGCGATATGCGCCCATTCCAAGCTGTCGTCGTTCTTCTCCAAGGAGGACCTTGAAAGGATCATATCCGACAGATGGAAGAACATCGCTCAGAGCAACATTGAGACATTCCGGGCCGGATATTCCGCCAAGACTCGCGCGGAGTAAACCCGGCGCGCGCCGAAACAGGTAAGGGAACTTCCTTACGGGGCACGAAATACCCGTGCTGGAGCGTTCTTTTATAAAAGTACTATTATGAAATTCGGCCAAGGTTGCCTAGTTTCGTTCCGTTTGGTGATGGCTTGCCATCGTGGATGGCTGTATTCAAACTGAGATTGTGTTCTTTTTTGGGAAGGCGGCATGGTCGTATGGATTTGAAGGTTATGTTCTACCCAGAATCCGTGGCAGTGTTCGGTTCGGCAGGCGAGGGCAAGCTTGCCAATGTGCTGACGAACCGCCTGCTGGATGGCGGAATGAATCGCGTGTATATAATCAATCCAAAGGGGGAGTCCGTCCGGGAGGCGAAGGGTTACACATCCCTCGCGGAACTGCCGGCTAAGGCCGATCTCGCTGTGATCGCGGCTCCCGCCAAGACGGTTAAGGGAATCCTGGAGGACTGCGGAAGGGCGGGAGTAAGGGCCGCCGTAATTATCAGTTCCGGCTTCTCCGAGGCTGGTAATTCCGATGGAGAGCGAGAGTTGACTGAGACCGCGAGAAGGCACGGCATCCGCTTCATAGGCCCCAACTGCGCCGGTATGGTGAGCGCGCACGCGCATCTGGTAGCGACGCTGGAGACCTCCCCGCCCCCCGGCGGCGTCTCCCTAATATCCCAGAGCGGAGCGGTGGGCGGGTCGTTCATGGCCCTCGCGGCAGACGACGGAGTCGGGATCGCCAAGTTCATCAGCTACGGCAACGGCGGCGACCTCACCGTGCTCGACCTGCTGCGCTATCTGAAGACCGACGGCGAGACGAAGGTTGTGGCGCTGTACCTGGAGACAGTTCCAAGCGGACGTGAGTTCATGCTCGCCGTCCAGGATGTGAGCGCGGTAAAACCAGTTGTGGTGGTGAAATCCGGCCGCACGGATACCGGGCAGCGCGCGGCCCTCTCTCACACGGGGTCCATGGCTGGCGCGGACGCCGTCTGCGACGCCGCGTTGAGGCAGTGCGGCGCGATCCGCGTGGACACCCTTCACGACCTTCTCGATGTATGCAAGGCTTTCGCTCTCCTGCCGCCAGCCCGGGGCAGAAAGATGTCGATCGTCACCAACTCCGGCGGGCCCGGAGTTATGACTGCGGACAGGGCCGACACCGACGGCCTCCTAGTAGGGGAGACCTCGGACCGCGTCAAGGCAAAGCTCGGGGAATTTCTCCCGTCATTCGCCGGAGTCAGAAATCCCATCGACCTGACCGTCGAGGGAACCGGTGATCAATACGGGCAAGCCGTCGCGACGGCTCTCGAAGAGAGCGACGTCGCTGTCGCCCTCTACATTGGAACCCCATATCTCAAGGCAATGCCTGTGGCGGCCGGAATAGCCTCGGCCGTGAAAAGGGCAGGCAAGCCTGTGGCCGCGATAATGCAGGTCGGGTCCGACATAAACGAGAGCCTGACCTATCTGCGAGACGAGGGGATACCGTGCTTCCCCTCCGGAGAGCGGGCGGTCTCCTCACTTGCCGCCTTGGCGAGGTACGAGGAGAGGCGCGGGCTGCCGTACGAGCCGTGCCTCACGGCGGTGGGGCCGGTGAATGAGAAGAGAGCCTTTCCGGAGGGGGAAGACCGCCTGCTCGAACCCGACGCGATGAAGCTGCTGCGGGAGAACGGCATCTCAGTCCCCGATTTTGCCTTCGCCGCGGACGAGGAATCCGCGGTCCGGGCGGTTCGCGGATTCGGATATCCCGTTGCCGTAAAGGTCGTATCACCGCGGATCGTTCATAAATCAGACTGCGGAGGCGTGATCTTAAACGTCGCGGACGACGAGGGGCTCCGGTCCGCGTTCAAAAAGATGGCCGCGATTGGGGAGGGCAGGGATTTCAAGGGAGTCGTCATATACCCGATGCTCAAACCGGGCAGGGAGGTCATTATCGGGCTCACGAGCGATCCGGGCTTTGGCCCGATGGTAGCCTTCGGCATGGGTGGCATTTACGCGGAGGTGCTGCGCGACATAACCTTCAGGGTTGCCCCTGTCAGCAAGGACGAGGCGGCCAGGATGATAAAGGAGATAAAGATGTATCCGCTCCTGCGCGGAGTGCGCGGTCAGGCGGCGGTGAACACGGACGCGCTGGCAGAGATGATCGCCAGATTTTCGACGCTGCCGCTAGTCTATCCCGATATACACGAGGCCGACTTAAATCCCGTGTTCGCTTATGAAAACGGCGTTATCGCGGCCGACGTGAGAATACTTGGAAAGTAGATCCGCTCAAAAGGACATCGACGAGGGGGAAACAGCATGGAACTTACAAAAGATTTGAAGGATATGTTGGAAGGCAAGTATGGGGAAGGCGCGGCCCTTGCCCTCAAGGTTCAGGTTGGCATAGGCGAATGTTTCGACGCGCCTAAGATGGTTCCT
>JAIRWR010000099.1 GCA_031268885.1 Synergistaceae bacterium | reverse complement strand
CTGCTTTCGAAATCGCTCCGGACGATGCCGGAGAAATGGCACGGACTCAAGGACGTCGAGGTTCGCTATCGAAAGAGATACGTGGACCTCATAGCAAACCCTGAGGTCCGCGATGTCTTTCTCCAGAGAGCGCTGATCGTCAGGACGTTCCGTAGGGTGCTTGAAGACAACGGGACGCTCGAAGTCCAGACGCCGATCCTCTCGGCGATAGCCGGAGGGGCGAACGCGCGCCCATTTATGACACATCACAACGCGCTCGGCACGGACATGTACCTCCGCATAGCGACCGAGCTGTACTTGAAGAGGCTCATAGTCGGCATGTTCGAGCGCGTATACGAGATAGGCCCGAATTTCCGCAACGAGGGCATAGATACCAGGCACAACCCCGAGTACACCGCAATGGAGGTCTACTGGGCCTACGCAAGCTATCTGGAGATGATGCGTCTGACCGAGACGATAATTCACGAGTGCGCCCTGGCCGTACATGGCTGCGAGAGGATAACGTATCAGGGACAGGAGATAGACCTGAAGCCCCCGTTCCGCAGGGCTACTATGGCGGATCTCGTCAGGGAGGAGACCGGCATCGACTTCATGAACATAACTGACGGGGAGGCCGGAAGAGCCGCCAAAGACGCTGGGATCGACGCGCGTGACGGCAGCTCCAGGTATGAGATTCTGCCTCTCTTCTTCGAACGATTCGTGGAGGAGAAGCTGATACAGCCTACATTTGTGATCGGTCATCCGACGGTGATCTCGCCGCTGTCGAAGAGGAACAGGGAGAATCCCGATGTGACCGATAGGTTCGAACTTTTCATAAACGGCTGGGAGTTTGCCAACGCGTTCAGCGAGCTGAATGACCCCATCGACCAGCGGGAGCGCTTCATGGATCAGTTGGCGCGCCGTGAAGAGGGGGACGAGGAGTCTCACCCGTTCGACGAGGACTTTGTGAACGCCCTGGAGTACGGGATGCCCCCGACAGGGGGCCTGGGTGTGGGCGTTGACAGGGTCGTCATGCTTCTCACCGATTCACGCAGCATTCGGGATGTCATCCTCTTTCCGACCATGAGGCCGCTGTAGCGGATCCGGCCATGTCCGTCCCTGCCTCCCGCGATGCCGCGGCAAAGCGCGCGGAAGAACTACGCCGCGAGATAGCGATAAACGACGAGTTGTACTATGTCAAGGACTCGCCTCAGATTGAGGATCACGAGTACGACAGTCTCCTGCGGGAGCTGGAGGCTATAGAGGCGGCGTTCCCGGACCTGGTCAGCCCCGACTCCCCGACTCTGAGGGTGAGGGGCGCTCCTCGGAACGAATTCAGCAGGGTCACGCACGAGGAGCCGATGCTGAGCCTGGACAACGCTCTGGACATGGACGATCTGGACAGCTTTCTGGACAGGGCTGAGAGGTCTCTTTCGGATGACGGCGGAGAGGCGCGCGGCGTCGAGTGGATCTGCGAGCCGAAGATTGATGGGCTCGCCGTCTCGCTCATATACAGTGACGGCGTATTTCAAACGGCGTCCACGAGGGGCGACGGCACGGTCGGCGAGGATGTGACCATGAACGTCAGGACGATCCGTAGTCTTCCGCTAAGGTTAGCGCGGATGAAAAGCGGCGCTGTTGAGGTGCGCGGCGAGGTTTGCATGGCCAGAGAGGACTTTGCTGAGCTGAACAGGAGGAGAGAGGAGGACGGGGAGTCTCTCTTCGCGAACCCCAGAAACGCCGCCGCTGGCGGTTTGAGACAGCTCGATCACAGAGTGACGGCATCGAGAAAGCTCAGGATATACCTTTATCACGTGAGAGACGCCCGGAGCCTCGGAATAAAAAGCCAGAGCGAACTGCTTGAATGGCTCGAGGAGGAGGGGCTGCCGACACAGGGACACGCGAGGCTCTGCTCCGACCGGGGCGGCATAGCCCGATACCTGGAGGAGTGGGGGAGAGAGCGGTTTTCCAACCCTATCAACACAGACGGCGTCGTGCTGAAACTTAACGACCTGGCGTCGAGAGAGAGGCTTGGAAGCACATCGAAAGCGCCGAGGTGGGCTATCGCGTTCAAGTTTCCCCCGGAAGAGAAGAGAACCAGGGTCCTGGATATAGAGATCTCCGTGGGCAGAACCGGCGCTCTGACTCCGACTGCCACGCTGGAACCAGTATCGCTCTCTGGCACGACGGTCAGGAGGGCGAGCCTTCACAACCAGGACGATATAGACAGAAAGGACATCAGGATCGGGGACTTCGTGTGGGTTCGAAAGGCCGGCGAGATAATACCGGAGGTGACTCGTGTAGACAGACTGGCGCGCGTGGGTTCGGAGACGCCGTTCGTAATACCGCCCGTCTGTCCGGTCTGCGGCACGGAGGCGGTCCGGCTGCCGGCTGAAGCCGCGATCAGATGCCCGAACAGATCGTGTCCCGCTCAGCTTCAGGAGGGAATACTGCACTTTGTGTCGCGGAACTGCATGGACATAAACGGCATCGGTGAGAAGCTCGCCCGCCAGTTGACGGAGAAAAACCTCGTTAGAAATGTCGCGGATCTTTACGACCTCAAAGCGGAAGACCTCGCCGACCTGGACAGGATGGGCGACAGATCCGCCGCAAAGCTGATCGAAGCCATTGCCGAGTCCAGACGCCGCCCCCTGTCAGCGTTGATAAACGCGCTTGGCATCAGAAACATAGGCAAGAAGACGGCGTCGGATGTGGCGAGTCACTTTCGCGGCATCGACTCACTGATTGCGGCGAGCGAGGATGAACTCGCGTCAATGGACGGAGTCGGTCCGGTGATAGCCGCGAGCGTCAGGAACTTTTTGTCTGACGAAAACAACGTTTTGGTCATCGAAAGGCTGAGGAAGGCCGGAGTAAACATGGAGAGCGCAGATTCCGGGCAGGCCGCCAAAGAAGCCGGGACTGACTCCAAAGCCCTTGCCGGCAAGCGGATCGTCTTCACCGGCGAACTCTCGTCCATGCCGAGGGCGGAAGCCGAACGCATGGCCGAGTCGCTCGGAGCCAAGACATCCGGCAGCGTCAGCGGAAAGACCGACATACTGGTGGCCGGAGACAACCCCGGCGGCAAGTACTTGAAAGCGCAAAGCCTTGGGGTGGAGATATGGGATGAGGCGGCCTTTCTGCGCTGTCTCGCTCAGGAGAACGATAGTGGGGGGAAAGCGATTTGAAGATGTCAGTTGACAGGGAGATAACGCTCCGCATGGCGAGGGCGGCTCAGATACGCGTAGCTCCTGAGGATGTAGATCACATGATGGACTCCATAAACGATATCCTCTCATTCTGCGCGTTAGTGGGGGACCTCGACTGTACTGGGACCCCAGACTTCACGTGGAGGATGAAAAAGCGCCCGTCCCGCCGTCCCGACAGAGAGATGGACTGGGAGGACAGGGAGAGTTTCAAGGAGAGGGCGCCGGCAATCGAGGGAGATTTCTTTCGCGTCCCTCGCATCTCGTCCGGAGTTTGAGTCTAATGGAACTCTACGAATTGACGGCGCGCGAGATCGCGGATGGGGTCAAGGCAAAAAAATTCAGCGCGGAGGACGTGACGCGGGCCTGCCTCGGCCGTCTTTCGAGCCTGGAGACGGACTTAAACGCCTGCATAACCGTGATGGAGGACTCCGCGGTAGCAAAGGCGAGGGCGATTGACTCCGGTCTGGCCCGAGGAGATGAGATGGGTCCTCTCGCCGGGGCGCCATATATCGCGAAGGATAATTTCTGTTCCAGGGGAGTGCGGACGACCTGCAGCAGCAGGATTCTGGAGAACTGGACGCCCACATACGACGCCTCCGCGATATCGTACATGAACGACGCGGGAGCGATTCTGATGGCAAAGTCGAACCTCGACGAGTTCGCCATGGGAAGCTCTACGGAAAATTCCATTATAGGACCGACAAAAAACCCGAGGGACCTCAGGCGAGTGCCGGGAGGGAGCAGTGGGGGGAGCGCCGCCGCCGTGGCAGCGGGCTACTGTCCCGTTGCCCTCGGCTCGGATACGGGCGGTTCGGTGAGGCAGCCGGCGGCCTTCTGCGGAATACAGGGGATGAAACCGTCCTACGGAGAGGTCAGCAGATATGGAATCGTTGCCTACGCATCGTCGCTGGATCAGGTGAGCCCGCTGGCCCGAAGCGTCGAGGACCTTGCTATGGCCTTGGAGGTCCTCGCCAGGCCCGATCCGCGCGACACGACGTGCGACGCCTACGACCGTCCGAAATTTACTGACGCGCTTTTACTTCAAGACCTGAAGGGCAAACGCATAGGGGTCTTCGCCGGTTTCGAGGCTGAGATGATGGACGCCGAGCTGTACGGGGCGCTCACATCGGCGGCCGATCACTGCAAGTCGGCGGGAGCTGTGGTAGAGCCGATCGACCTGCCGATAGCGGTCAAGTACGGCGTGGCTACTTATTACGTCACGGCCCTAGCGGACGCGAGCTCCCAGCTCGCGTGTTATGACGGGATCAGATACGGGGCGCACATAGACGGGCCCACGCTGGCGGATATGTACGCCAATACAAGGACCGCATCCTTCGGGGAGGAGGTTCGCCGCAGGATAATCCTCGGAACGGCGCTTCTGACCGAGGGTTATTACCAGAACTACTACGGCCCAGCTCTCAAGGTTCGGACCAAGATGTCAGCGGAGTTTGATGAACTCTTCAGCAGGTTCGACGCGTATCTCCTACCGACATCCCCGTCGATGCCGTATATGCTGGGGATGAAGGAGGAGGATCCTACCAGGATGTACCTTGGCGACGTCTTTACCGTCCCAATAAGCCTTGGCGGACTGCCCGGCATAAACATAAGCATGGGCCTGACCGCGGATGGGCTGCCGCTGTCGGTGCAGCTTGTCGGTCAGAGGTATGACGACGCCCGTCTGCTGGGCATCGCGTCTGTGATCGAGAGGATAGCCGGCAGGCCCGGCGTCGCGACTCCTGACAGGGACAAAACGCTGAGAAGAGGAGGGAATGGAGCATGAGCAGCGTGGAGAGTGAGAGACCGATTGTCATAGGCTTGGAGGTCCACCTCCAGCTCAATACGAGCACAAAACTGTTCTGTCCGTGCTCTACCGACTACATAGGGCGAACGCCGAACACAAATATCTGCCCGATATGCCTGGCCGTTCCTGGAACCCTTCCCATCATAAACGACAGGGCGGTAGCGCTTGGCGCGAGGATGGGCATCGGCTTGCACTGCGCCATTCAGAATTATTCGAATTTTCACAGGAAGAATTATTTTTATCCCGACCTTCCAAAGGCGTATCAGATAACTCAGTACGAGCTTCCCATAGCCGTGAGGGGATATATAGACATCGAGGGCGAGGGCGGGCTCAAGCGGATCAGGGTACATCATGTGCATCTTGAGGAGGACGCTGGGAAACTAGTGCACCCGACCACAGACGGGAGGCTGACCGGGGCGGCTTATTCCCTGGTTGACTATAACAGAGGCGGCGTGCCGCTCTCAGAGGTCGTATCGGAGCCGGACATGTCGTCTCCGGCTGAGGCGAAGGAGTATGTCTCGCGACTCAGACAGCTCGCGCGGTATCTGGATGTCTCCGACGGGGAGATGGAGTCCGGCTCCCTCAGGGTCGATGCCAACATCTCACTCTCAAACGCGGACGGCAGCCTTGGCACGAGGGTCGAGATAAAAAACATGAACTCTTTAAAATCCATAGAGCGCGCGTTGGAGTATGAGATAGTCCGTCAGAACAAGACGCTCGGTTCGGGAGGGAGAATAGTTCAGGAGACGCGCCTCTGGGACGACTCCGAGGGAGTGACGCGCTCCATGAGAAACAAGGAGACGGCGTCCGACTACAGATACTATCCTGAGATGGACTTGGCGCCGATTGTGCTTACGGACGAAGAGATAGAGCGGTTTGAGAAGAACATGCCAGAGTTGCCGTGGGAGAAACGGGACAGGTTCTCCCGCGAATTTGGGCTCTCAAAGGACGAAGTCACGATCCTGACTGAGCAGAAGGAGCTAGCCGCGTACTACGAAAGTGTCGTGAACGCCGGCGCTCCGTCCGGAAGAGCCGCGAATTGGGTGCGAATGGAGGTGCTTCGCGTACTCAACGAGACGGGCGGATCAATAACGGACTTTGGCGTGAGCCCGGCGGCTCTTGCCGGACTGGTCAGAAAGATAGAAAATAAGGAGTTGTCGAGCACTGTCGGCAAGGACATCCTGGATCTGATGGCCAGGGAGGGCTGTTCTCTGGAGGACGCGATAGAGTGCTCCGGGGCGGCAGCGTCAAGGCTCACCGGAGACTCGCTCCGTGCCCTAATCTCCTCTGTGGTCGAAGCGAACGCGGACGTGACCGGAATAATCAAGTCCGGACAGGACAAGAAGGGCGGAAAGATGAAGTTCCTTCACGGCCTGGTCATGAAGGAGAGCAGGGGCCAAGCCGATCCCAAGGAGGTTTCGGAAGTCCTGTCGAAAGAACTGGGGCTATAGCGGGCCAATATTGCCGTTCGAATTCAAGCGCAATACTAATTCACGGTCAATCGGCTGTTTTTGATGGAGCCGGATGACCGTGAAAATGGGAGGTAGGTATACATGTCGTCTTTCACCGACGTGATGGAAGATTCAATAGCCGAGGCGGACGAAGAGATCTATGGCCTTATCAGAGGGGAACTTTCGAGGCAGAGGACGCAGATTGAGCTTATAGCCTCTGAAAACTTCGTGCCAACAGCAATTCTGGAGGCAATGGGATCCGTTCTCTCAAATAAATACGCTGAAGGGTATCCTCACAGAAAATACTACGGAGGGTGTGAGTTTGTCGAGCGGATCGAGGAGATCGCGATCGAGCGGGTAAAGGCGCTCTTTGGGGCGGATCACGCGAACGTTCAGCCCCACTCGGGAAGCACCGCGAATCAGGCGGCTTATTTTTCCGTGATGGAACCGGGAGACACTATGCTCTCCATGAGGCTCGACCACGGGGGACATCTCTCACACGGGCACCCGATCAACTTCACCGGCAAGATGTATAAAATAGCGGCATATGGCGTGAACGAGGAGACCGAAACCATCGATTACGACAATCTCGCGCGTCTGGCGCGCGAAAACCGCCCTAAGGTCATCGTCGCTGGCGCGAGCGCTTACCCGAGAACCATCGATTTCAAGCGCTTCCGCGAGATAGCCGACGAGACCGGAGCTATTCTGGTGACTGATATGGCGCACATCGCCGGACTTGTGGCGGGAGGCGCTCACGCGAACCCAACACAGTATTCGGACTTCGTCACGTCAACCACCCACAAGACGCTGCGCGGTCCGCGAGGCGCATTCGTCCTATGCGGAGAAAATTTCGCGAAGGATTTGGATCGGACCGTCTTTCCTGGCATTCAAGGCGGCCCGCTTCTGCCGGCGATTGCGGGAAAGGCCGTCTGTTTTAAACTGGCGTCCGAACCGTCGTTCAAAGAGTACGCCCGTCGGGTGGTAAAGAACGCCTCGGTTCTTGCGGAGGCTCTAAAAGAGAGGGGTTTTCGCTTGGTATCCGGCGGGACTGACAACCACATGATGCTGGTCGACCTGCGGCCAAAGACACTCACCGGCAAACTCGGTCAACAACTGCTCCACGAAGCCGGAATTACCTCCAACAAAAACGCGATTCCCTTCGACCCCGAGAACCCTATGGTAACGAGCGGGCTTCGCTTCGGCACGGCCGCGATCACAACGCGCGGCATGACTGAAAAGGAGATGGTCATCCTTGCGGACGCGATAAACGACGTGCTCTCCGCGCCGGGCGATAAGTCGATAAGGGAGGCGACGCGCGCGAAAATGACCGATCTTTGCCTCGCGTTCCCGCTCTACGGGAAGCTATGACTCATCAAAAAAACTGGTTTTCGACCTTAGCTGGAGAGTTCAAAGTTCTCACATTAAGAAGTTGAAAAGCCTTCTATCGATTTTATCGCCTGGAGAAAGATGTACTTGTTACGAAGCATGTATGTGATGTTCTCAGTTCCAGCAAACCCTCTGTCCATCATCAGACAGTCAGGTTTTTAGCCGAGCTTGTTCAGAAATTGAAGAGTTGTTTGCAGTGTGCTTAATGCTGCCATCGAGAGGCCAGGCGAACAAGGGCATTCCTGTATCCCTCACACACAGCAGGGCATAGTTTACTTGTGGGAGATCCTCTTCCAGTTCTTCCAAATTGCGCCTCAATCGCGTTGAACGTTTCGGAGGAGTGTAGATGTCTCACAGCGATTCTACTCTTTTTGGTTTCGATATGTAAACAAACAGAGAGGGGCCTGGGATATTCCAGGACCCTTCTCCGTATTTCTTCCGTGCAAGCTTCCTATTTCTTCTTCGACAGCTTATCCAATTCAGCCGTCAGCGGCTTGATCTTGGAATCTGACGCGGATTTCGCCAACGCGGCCTTGGCATCTGTCTTCTTGCCCCAATATGCCTTGTTGGCGTCACCGTTCACGTTTATTGTCGATCCGCTCAGTGTCAGACCAGCGAACAGGCCCTTCGACATTGAGTATGAGTAGATGGAGGCGGCTGCTCTTGAATCCGTGGCAGCCTCCGCGTCACGACCGACTGGGCCCGCGGCAATACTGACATCTCCGCCGAGTTTAAAGCTCTGCCCGCCGGTGAAAACCTGCAAGCCAGCCTCGTTGGTTATAACCAGTACGAGACCAACCTCCTTTATCCCTATCTGAAGTCCGATTGAGCCGCCCATCAGAGACGCGAAGGACGGACCCGTCCAACCGTTCTTGCCGCGTATGAGGACCACGCCGTCTCCGCCCATTCCTCCGATGCCAAGCCCAGCCTGAATGATCTTGGGGAATATGGCTACTCCCTTGCATGACGCGATTGCGTCGCCCATTGCCTCCGAGTCGTTCTGTTTCCGCATGTTCTGCAGAAGTTTCGTCGCGTACTCGATATTTTTCTCGTGCTGTGCCTGTGCCTGCGCAGTCCACGCGGCAGTAGGAATGGCCAACGCGACCACGGCCGCAAGGCAGATCGAAATCACTGCCGCTGTTACCCTCGAAGTCCTGATGTACAACATTTTATTCATACCTCCTTATTTTTCAAGCCGTTTTACCAAACGACTAGAATCCGTATTTACCGCTGTCGACATTCCTGTCTCTCACTCCGGTGAGCAGCGTGACTCCACCCGAGATGTCCTCTTTCATCACAGCCCTGACCAGCAGAGTCCCGCCAGCTTCCATCCACTCCGCCTCGGTCATGCCCCTGAATTTAGCGACCCTCCCGAAGTACTTCCTTCCCGCCGTGGTCAGCTGCGAGAACGTCGTCTGTTGATCCCGCTTCGTCTTTGTCCGCCAAGTTATCCGAGATGCCATCACCATGTTGCCGTCGTGCAGCAGTTCAAGAAACCACTCGTCCTCCTGGCGGCCCCATTGGCGAACCTTGATACCAGCTTCGTTATTGATTGAACGCTCGGTCAGGTGAGTTCCCAAAAACCTGGCGGCGCTTTCTATCCTCTCTCCTGGCGGCACGCTCCTTATCAGGGTGAAGGCCTTCTGAGCGGACAGATTCGCAAACACCGGACGTGCCGCGAACATGACAAAAACCGCGGTAACCAGTAGCACAGAGAATCGAGCGTAGCCTCTCATCGCCGCATCATATCCTCCATCTCCCTCTGGCGTTCATTAGCCAGAGCAGAGATGGCTTTTGCCTTATCCACCGGACTCACAGAGGATGGAGGAGCGGCTGGCTCCCCTGGTTGATGCCCGGTGACGCCCTGACGGTCAATTGGGGCGCTTGCCACACCTCCTGACAGCACAACGAGCTGAGTTGCGCTAAGCCAGCCAAGTATCAGCATGGATATGAGAAAACTTATGATCAAAACGGGTCTCAATATGACGACATCTCCTCTCAATGTTTATATAATAGCAAATAATGAAAGTTTGTCGCGCTTTTTTTCAAGGAAAGGTCGATTTAATGTCAGTGGCTTAACACTACAACGAAGATTTTTTGACTTAACTGGTCATGCTTTGTGGTCGCGACTAACATTAAACGTAGAGTCAAGTCTATTTTCATAGGGAATATTCTTTTGCCCTAAACAAAGCAAG
>JAIRWR010000098.1 GCA_031268885.1 Synergistaceae bacterium | reverse complement strand
GTTATCGACAGGCCAAGCCCCGTTCCGCCATACTCTCTCGCCGTGGAACCGTCGACCTGTTCGAAGGACTCGAAGATCCGGTCAAATTTATCCTCCGCGATGCCTATGCCAGTATCCTCAACCGAAACCGCCACCATATCGTTTAAAACACTGGCGGATACCTTGACATATCCTTTTTCGGTGAACTTAACCGCGTTTCCGATCAGATTGTACAGTATCTGCTGGAGCCTGTTTTCATCCGCGCTGACAGCTACGATATCACTGTCGATTTCATCGATCAGCGCAAGTTCTTTCCCTTTTATCAGGGGCTTTGACAGAACAATGACAGTATCAACGATCGTTTTCAAGTCTATAGGTCTGATCCGCAGTTCTATTTCTTTGTTTTTCAGCTTTGTAAAATCCAATATATCGTTAATCATATTGGAAAGGCGCTTTCCGCTGTTGGAGACAATCGCAAGATTGTATTTCTGCTCATCCGTGAGAGAGCCGGTCGCGCCGTCGATCATGGACTCGACGATGCCGATGATCCCGTTGATCGGCGTTCTCAGTTCGTGAGACGTATTTGCCAAAAATTCGTCCTTCAGCTCGTTCAGCTTGTTCAGATAAACGTTCTTTTCCTCCAGGGTATTCGCGTACTTCTGCATCTCTTTGATCAGGTTGTTTATCTTCTCGGCCATGAACTTAAACGCCTTCGACAGCGAGCCTATCTCGTCGTTGCTCTGAATCAGCGGCACCTCTATGTCAAAATTTCCCTCGCCGAGAACTTTGGCAGTGTTCGACAGTTCGAGTATCGGCCTCGAAACGTTTTTCGCGATGATGTAAAGTATGAATGCGATAACGCATACCGCGACTACGGACACCATGATAACGTAATTTCTGATGTCGCTGGCGTTGTCCAGGACCAACGCCATGGGAATGCTCACGGCCACCGACCACGGATTCGTGACGCTGCTGAATTGAACCGGGATATATACGGTATAAAAGTCCTCATTGCTGGAAATATACGTCTCACCGTTTTTAATGGCGTGCTTGACCTCATTAACGAGTCGCAGCCGGGCCGAATCGGCCTTGAGAATTGCCTGCGCCATGCCGGGTGTCAGCCGCGACAGGTTCAGCTTTGTCTCGTCCTCGGTCGCCGCGAATCCCCTCAGGCTTTCCACAAACAGCGAGGCATTGCCGTATTCCGTGGCCTGGGCTTCGTCGGTCTCGTCCCGGAGAGGGTTTTGAGCTATATATTCGTCCGCGTATTCTATGGACTCGTTTATTTTGGAATTATCGGACGTCAACATTTCAAACACCAGGGATTCTGTCAGATCTTTCCCAAGAAAAGTTTTGTTGGGATGCGCGACAATCGCGCCGGCATTCGAAAAAATCTCAGTATATCCGCCCTGTCCATGCGGATTGACCTTTGATATCATCTCCTGCAGTTTATCGAGGACAAAGTCGCTGGAGATGATCCCGATAAATCTGCCGTTATGAATAATCGGGAAGATCATGCTGGCCAGCATCACTGCATTACCCTGGACCTCATACGGATACGGGTCCGTGATATATTCCTGCAGCGTATCTTTGGGCACGACGTACCAATCAGCGATATCGATATCGTACAGGGGCTCAACATCGATTTTGTCGCCGAGCTTATTCCAGTAAGGCGCGTATCTTCCCGTTTTATCATACGCGGGCCCTACCCCGGCAAATTCGTCATCCCTGCCGTCTAAAGCGTCAGGTTCGTATGCTATGCAAAACGCGGTGATATATTCCTTTTCCGCAAGGGTGTTCCGCAAGATGTCATTCATCATCTTTCTGTCCGTGAGACCGTTGTCCTTCAACGCCTCGAACACCGTTGAAAGAGTCTCCGACGTTATTCTGGCGCCCTGCAGTTCAGCCTTTATTTCGTTTTTATACTTATCGGCCGTCTCCTGGGCGAGGCTGAAAGCGCTTTTCTCTGCCATCTCGAAGGTCTTATTGGAGACGATCAGCGTCAGTACCAGAAAGGATACCACGACGGCAATCGAAACGAGGGAGAATATTTTTACCTGCAAACTTAAATTTTTAAACATAATTTATCACCTTACTTTAATAGTTCATCACCAACCCAGCATGTCCACGTCAACCCGCTCTCAAAGAAGAAATCAATGTCTCTCCCGAGCATCCGCAAACACTCGATTCGACTCTCTTGATCTCACGTCCATGATTTCAGATCGATATGAAAAAACCACGCCAAACTTTCGTTAGGTCGATGTAATTTGTTAATCATCAACTTAGAATTGATAACAGATTTTCCTAGAATTGTCAATATGAACTTCGAAACTCAGGGTAACCCTCAAACCATAGGGTAGGGTACTTGACAATGGTGCTGAGTCTGGTGATAATGCCGATTCAAGCATAATCGAACTTTCACCCATTGAGTGAAGAGGCAGAATCTCGTGAACCCAGGAATGAACAGCATCGTAAGTGTCAGGATGAGACAGGAGAGAGTGACTTTGAGCGCTGAATAATTCAAGCGGACATCTTCAATGACGATTGGCGCTTTTTGATTAGGGAAGCTGCCCGAGACGGCCATAGATGACGTGAAGGAGGGCGAGCTTCTGAACTGGCTCCGGTTGATAGGGGGCGGAGGGAGAGGAGGAGATCGAAATGATTGCGGCTAAGACGGAAGAGATGAAGATGGCGGTAGGCCGTCTGAAGCAGCTCAGCGCTGACGAGCGGACGAGAATGATCTTCGAGGCGAGGCAGCTCTACCTGATGGACGAAGCCACTCGCTGTTACGAGGCTGTGGCCGAGGGTGAGACAAGAGGCAGGGCCGAGGGCGAGGCAAGGGGCAGGGCTGAAATGGTAAAACGGATGCTGCTCGGCGGGGTTGACATTGAGATAGTCTCTCAGATTTCTGGCATGTCGGCAGAGGAGATAAAGAACCTGAAATGACAAAGGAATAAAGGTGTAGAATCTTGTGCACATAAAATATCCAGTAAGGTGAAATAACTAGACTTTAGAGTTAACTCATAAGAATCAGTAACAGCAAGGGTTCATGACAACAAGTCCATATAGCTTAAAGCGTTAATATCAGCGGATCCAAGCCGATCTGGAATTAGGAGGCTCTAAAGTCTAGCCTGACGATTAACACCTGTGATTTGAAGTATAGCCCTAAATCTTCAATCCGGCCAATCAAAATATACTCTACACACGGTTAATGATGGGCTTCTATGAGAATCAGCCTTCATAACTTCGCCGCTTTGAGGGCTCGCTCCAAGTCATCCTCCAGCGAGGACAATCCCTCTATTCCGATGGCCAGCCTTATCAAGCGATCCGATATGCCCATCTCGGCTCGCATCTCGGACGACAATGACGCGTGCGACATTGTCGCGGGGTGACACGCCATGGATTCGACTGAGCCCAGGCTTTCAGCCGGAGTGATCACCTCAAGCGCGGCGAAAAATGTTGGCAGCGAGTACCGTTCGTTCAGCTCGAACGACAGCAGACCGCCCGCGCCATCGGCTTGCCTCGCGTTTATGGCGTATCCGCTATCATCCTCCAGCCCCGGATAAAAAACCCTATCAACTCCGGGATGCTTTTGAAGACGCCGAGCTATTGCGGACGCGTTTTGCGTCTCCCTGTCCATGCGGAGGGCCAGAGTCTTCAGCCCTCGAATCAAGAGATACGAGTCGAACGGGCCGAGGACACCGCCAAAAGACTTTTGTATCATGAGGAACCTCTCAGCTAAAGCGGCGTCCCTCAATACCACCAGCCCAGCCAGTACGTCATTGTGCCCGCCTATATACTTCGTCGCGCTGTGAACGACTATATCGGCCCCAAGAGTGAGCGGCCGCTGAAGATATGGGGATAGGAACGTATTGTCCACTATCACCAGAGCACCGTGCCGGTGCGCCGCGCCGGATACCGCTTCTATGTCGCTCACCCTGAGCGTCGGGTTCGTGGGGGATTCGAGCAGTATCGCCTTCGTGTTTGGAGAAAATTCATCATCAAGGCCATCCGAGACCGTCGTGTCTACGATGCGCCAGGTCAGGCCGAAGTTTTTAAAATGAGCGTCGAGAAGCCTGTACGAGCCACCGTACAGATCACGCGGTATGAGGATCTCGTCCCCGCTGCCGAACAGAAGAAAAATCGCCGTTATGGCCGCCATGCCCGACGCGAACGCGTATCCGGCACTCCCTTCCTCAAGTAGGGCTATCTGACACTCCAGGGCACTGCGGGTTGGATTTGCCGAGCGGCTGTAGTCAAACTCGGGCAAAATTCCAATATCTCCCTGCCGATACGTCGACGTCTGATATATAGGCACCGTGAGCGCGCCTAAGCTCCTCTCGTCCGCGCTGTACACACCATGAACGAGGAGTGTCTCAAATTCATCCTTCGTCACACTGTCTCCCCCCAAATCATTCCGTTATGCTGTGACCGATGAATCAGTACAAGGCGAAAAATGTCCTTATAATCCCGCCATTGACCAGTTCCTCTATCATCTCGAACAATCCGATAATAAAAGCAAAGTAAAAGGCGTCAACTACCTCGCGCCTGAAGATCTTCGTGTCAACCGTGTACTCGGTCGGTTCGCGGAACAACGACCAATTCGGAAGGAAGCGAGGGACCACCGACATGTAGTCACAGTATGATTCTCCGTGAATTTCCAAAAGAGCGCGCTCCTCGTTCAATATCGTAACCGGATATAAAACCGCGAACACTATGAGTATCGTGAGCGTCAGAGTCAGGCTCTCCGTACATAGCCCAACGCCTGTTCCTCCAAACAGGCTGAAGAAGTAGAGCGGATTACGGCAGACGGAGTAAGGGCCTTCCGTAATAAGCGTCCTCGTCTTGCGCCCAGCGATATACTGCGCGCACCACAGCCTTCCGACAATGCCCACACCGACAAATATAATGCCCGTGATAATCATTATTCCAGTCACTATAGGCATAGAGGATTCCAGCCTTTTCTCAGAAAAGGCAAAGACCAGTATATAAACAAGGCCAATAGCTTGAGAAAATTTTGTCCTATACCGCGCTATAAATTCCATCCAATGCGGCCATTATCCTCTCTTAATCGGGAAAAACATCGGCATTACCCCCCCACAAGTTCGTCGAAAATATCCCCTACCCTCTCGATTTTCGAGCATTTCGCGACATTGCTCCCGGCAAAGAACAGCCCATTCTCCCAATCGCCCTTGTAGGCATCAACCAACGCCTGCGCGATGCAAAACGTGGATCGGTCCCTCAAATATGAGCAGTGGGACAGACACGCGGCTATGCAGGGCTTGCTCTCCACCTCTCCAGATATATACTTTCTGACAAATGGATTAAGAAGAGCCCTTCCAGGGATTCCTACGGGACTCATTATGACGACCACGTCCTCGGGACGCGCGTCGATATAGGCTTTTTTGAACCTTATATCCGCGTCGCCCTCCTCCGTACAGGCAAAGCGGGTGCCCATCTGGACACCGCGCGCGCCCAATTCAAAAGCGCGCTCCATATCCGGCCTGTCCCATATCCCTCCGGCCGCTATCACAGGAATATCCGCCTTGACCGTCTCCTCAAGATACTTCACCAGGTCTGGCACCACGCGTTCCAGTGAGAACGCCATGTCTGTGACATTCTCCATCCTCGTGGCCCCCACATGCCCTCCGGCGTAAAGAGGGGTCTCGACGACTATGGCGTCCGGCAGTCTGCCGTACTGCCTGCTCCACTTGCGTATTATGAGATCCGCCGCCCTCACCGAGCTGACTATCGGAACGAGCGCCACATCCGCAAAATCGCGCGTGTACTCCGGGAGCTTCACAGGAAGCCCGGCGCCCGAAACTATTATGTCCACGCCAGCTTCCGCGGCGCTGCGCACTTGTCTTTCATAGTCCGTGAGCGCTACCATGCAGTTAACCGCCACAATCCCGTCGGGAGCCGACTCTCTCGCCTTTTTCACGGATTCAGCAACCGCGATTTCGTTCACGTCAAAGTAGTTCCAGCCCTTGTAGTCGGGATGATCGCATGCAAGACCTACGCTAGCTATGGTTCCGACACCGCCGTGCAACGCGACAGAACCGGCCAGCTTGGATCCGGAAACCTTTACGCCCATTCCGCCTTGAATTATTGGATACTTCGGGGAGTGATTGCCTATCTTCAACAGGGGTAGATTTATCAATTTATCTGCTCCTTTATAAGTTGACGTTCTTACCCTCCGCACACTGCAGCACAATCTGAACAATCAACAGTCGTGGACAAGTATATTGCATTTCCATAAACAGCGCACCTGTTTTTACGCTGTTCCGAAAAAAACTTTTATCGTTCGCACATAACTCTGCATCTCGCTATGAGACCAGCGAGGCTGGGGTCCATATCGGAGTGCCTCGATAAAATATCGTTGCTTACGGACTTGATCCTCCTTTCGTCAAGCCCCGCGGCTCTTTTGGCGAACACAACGCGCCGCGTGGCTGGTCCGCGGTCAGTCCCGCGGACAGCTCCATTCAACACCCTTATATCGCTTAGAACCAGGTTGACCATAGAACATATCTTATTAATTATCGCCCTTTTTTTGAAGTTCATGTCCTGAAATGCCGACGGGCTGTCAACGGCAACGACGAGCACTCCTCTCTCGTAGGACAAAAGCGTGCTCCTCGCGCCCAGCGATCCGCCGACTATGGACTTCCACTCGCTCTCCAGCGATGAAAGGGTAAAACAGAGGTTTACTATTCCATTCATCTCCGGCACAACGTTCGAAAACGCGCGTTCATTTTTAGTCTCCATCGCGAACTCCAGCCGATTCCTCTCCCCGAAAACGCTCAATAACTACCTGAATGAGCTGTATGTCAACACTATTCACGCCTGGTACGCGCGAAGCCTGCCCAAGTGTCCTGGGCATCACTCTCGTCAGCTTGTCCACAGCTTCCGCCGACAGCCCCTTTATGTCCAAATATGAGAGAGCTGGCGGTATTTTAAGCTTTTCCATCGACGACAACCTGCGCACATGTCTCTTTTCCCTCTCGGCATACCCATTATACTTGACCTCTATCTCGATCCACGTGCCCGATTCATCATCAAGTTCTGTCTCTACCAGCCTCGATAGGGTCTTCCACGAGACCTCGGGACGCTTCAACAGATCCAGCGCTCGAACCGGCTCATCTATCTCAGCTGATCCGACGCCGCGCAGTACCTCGTTTGTAAAATCGCCGGCCGCGATCCTGACCTTGGAGATCCTCTCCCTCTCCATCTCGGTGAGGCGCCACCTATTGTACACCGCGCTCCATCTTTCGTCGCCGATTAATCCAAGATCCCGCCCGATTTCAGTTAATCGGCGATCCGCGTTGTCATGTCTCATTGTGAGCCTGTACTCACATCTGCTAGGGAGCATCCTGTACGGCTCGTCGGTTCCCCGCGAGGTTAAATCGTCTATCAGCACGCCGATATAAGCCTGATCCCTTCCAAGCACCAGCGGATCCCTGCCCTTCAAAGAGAGCGCCGCATTGACCCCGGCCATGAAACCCAGACAAGCCGCCTCCTCATAACCCGACGTGCCGCATATCTGGCCCGAACAGTAGAGTCCTGCCACAGCCCTCGTCTCCAGCCACGGTTCGAGCTGCGTTGGAATGACGTAATCATATTCGATTCCATATCCTGGACGCAGCATCAATGCGCGCTCGCAACCCGGCAGAGTGTGTATTATATCGCGCTGGACGTCGGGCGGCATGTAGGTGGAGAAGTTCTGCATGTATATCTCGCGGCTGTCTCTTCCGACCGGCTCCAGAAATATCGGGTGTGACTCCTTGTCAGGAAATTTCAATATCTTGTCGTCGAGCGACGGACAGTAGCGCGGCCCCCTGACTTCGATCTCCCTTGTCGCTAGAGGAGAGCGTTCAAGGGCGGCCTTCAGAATGTCGTGAGTAACCTTTGATGTCCTCGTCCGAGCACAGTAGTGACCCGTATATACCCTCTTCTCGCTCCAGTGGGAGAATGCCTCTGGCTTAGGATCGCTCTCCTGAATGTCGAGAGATGCCCAGTCAACGCTGTTGCGGCATATTCGCGGCGTGGTATCCGTCCTGAACCTGGACAGTTCTATTCCAGCCCTGATGAGCGAGTCGGAGAGAGTTACCGACGGCATCTGCCCCAGCGGGCCCGATGGAAAACTGACAAGGCCCATGTGAACCTTGCCTCTCATGTATGTACCGGAGGCTATTACCACCCTTCGAGCCCGAAACTTCTCCCCAGCGACCGTCACCACGCCAGCAACCCTGTTGGCGTCGGTCACCAGCTCAGCCGCCATCCCCTGGTAGACGTAAAGATCCGGCACTCCGGACAGAACCCTGCCATAGTGCGCGGCATAGTCCTTGAGATCGCACTGAGCCCTCAGAGTCCGCACCGCAAATCCTTTGGATGTATTCAGCCATCGCAGATGCAGAGTGGAAAAATCCGCCGACTTCGCCTGTTCCCCCCCCATCGCGTCGAGCTCCCTGACAAGATTGCCCTTAGCGGGCCCGCCTATTGCGGGGTTGCAAGGCATAAGAGCCGTGTTATCAAGATTGTGATTTAATATAAGCGTCCTGCAACCCATACGAGAAGCAGCGAGAGCCGCCTCACATCCAGAGTGCCCTCCGCCTATGACTATTACATCGTAATCGTAGTCCCGATTCATTGTACCATCACGTCCGCATAGAAAATCATAAAATACCAATCCGCCGCGTAATTATACTACACGAGTTCTCATGCTGGCCAAATGTTTCTGGTCCAAATGTTTGTTGTAATCAGCAATCATGGACGTTGGCATCGAAACCGGTTTTTACTGAACAAACCTTCCATCCCTGATATCATGCGGTTCAATCAGATCCGAAAAGATCGGATCCGTAGCTGTGGCAAATATCTGGCAGCCGGTCCTCTCAAGGGCTCTTATCGTGGACAATCTGCCGTCACTGTCAAGTTCAGAGGTCATCTCATCGAAGACCAGAACAGGTTTTTTCCCAAGGACACGCTCCACGACGAGCGCCGACGCCAAAATGACGGCGGAGGCCATCCTTTTGCTCTGGCCTCTTGAGAGCGCTACCGCAGCCTCCCTCGCCCCGCAAAATATGCCCACGTCGTCCCTCTGAGGCCCAACCAACGGAATCTTAGCGGCTCTTTCACGATCTCCATTCAATAAAACAGCCTTCTTGAAGTCAGCCGATGGGTTTTCGTCAATCCCAGCTCCGCCGCGTTTAAAGACCAAGCTTACTGGAGACGGGAGCAGTTCCCCGAATTCGTCGAGCGATTCCGCCAGCATCCTCAAGATCTCTTCCCTCGCGGTCCACAGCCATGCTCCTATTCGAAGCATCGGCTTTTCCACAAAGGCGGCATCCCGCGACTTTCGCAGAAGCGCCGATTTCTGACGCAAAACGTACCTGTAATCGTGTAATCTCACGGCGTAAGAGGGGCTTACAAGCGCTCCCACCTTATCGAGGAGCGCTCGCCGATTTGACGCCCCCCCTTTCAAGAGCGAAATATGACTCGACAACCACGACAAAACCGGCATATGAGACCGCACAGCAAACGCATTCGACGATTTTCCATCGAACTTGAGCGAGCATCTGGTCGTCACGGCGGCTAATATCTCAGCATCCGCCTCCCCGGACACCTTGCCCGAAAGCGACGCTCCGTTTCCCTTGCCGATACTATTCCAGCATATGAGATCCGACATCCTGGTGTTCTTTTCAAGCGGCCCCCACCCCGATATCAGGTTGAGTCCTTCCAAAAAATTAGTCTTGCCGGCGCCGTTGGGGCCAGTTATAAGGTTCAATCCTACTGACCATTCATGACGCTCGGGTTGTATGTTTCTAAAGTTATAAAAATATGTCTCTTTAAAGTACATCTGGCTCTGGAGAAGAACCCGTCAGATCTGAATTTTCAGCTTCAATATCGGAAAACTGTTCATTTTCTACTTTAAGAGGGGCAACGAGACACATGAACGAGCCAGATTCACCGGGTTTGACCATCATATGATCATCGGAACCGTTCAATGACAATTTTATGGAGGATCCATCGATCGCCTTCACCGCGTCGTGGAAGTACCTTGTATTAACGCTTATAGTCACATCGCCGCCGACAACTTCGCAGGCTATCTCCTCCATTGCCTCGCCAAACTCGGGAGCTCTTCCGGAGAGGATGCACCGGCCGTCGCCGGTCATTTCAATGACCACAACTTTGTTGAAATCCCTCACGACAACGTCCACCCGTTCCAGGGCAGACATGAGGCTCAGTCTGTCTATTATTATATCAGTTCTGAACGACTCCGGAATAATCCTGTCGTAAGGCGGAAATTTCGATTCCACCCTTCTGACGGCAAACTCGACCTCATCTGACAAAAAATACGCTTGAGAATCGTCGAACAGCACTCTCATCTTAGTTTCGGGCGCTAGGATTCCAAGAACGCGCTGCAACTCCTTCAGCCCCTTCATTGGCAGCAACATCGGTTCCGCGTGCCACTCCCCCATGGTCTCGCTCTCGCAGATCGCGAGCCTTCTCTTATCGGTCGACACAACCTTCAGCAGTCCATTGTCCACCTCGAACAGCGCTGACGCGAGATACTGGGGGTATTCGTCCCCTGTAGACGCGCAGATAGTCCCCTTGTCGATCACGGTTTGCAGTTTGGATGCCATTATCGAACAAAAATCAGCCGCCCCTGCCGACGACGGCAATTTTGGAAAATCCTCAACTGGATACGTGGAGAATCGATACCTGCTCTTGCCTGAATACATCATTGCCCTTCTGTTCTCGTCTATGTGCAGTTCAAATTCATTGGTTCCGGCCTTTTTAAAGAGTTCCGATATTCCCTTGATAGCTATGATGGCCTCTCCTGGTTCGATCACTGTAACCCCACGGGCCGAACATATTATGGAGGTTTTTATATCGGTGGTCTGAAGCTCCACTCTGTCGAAGCCAGCCGTAAAGCGCACCGCCGAAAGGATATTTATGGCGCCCGGCGTTCCGGCGCTTTTCTCGGCAAGGCTCCAGCTTTTCAAGAACACTCCCTTATCTACATTTACTCTCATTAAAATCCAACTCCTCCCGGCTTATCAATTTATCCACTCCACCTATCATTACTATCGCTATTTTTAAAAACCGCTGATAACTAACCTCTTACTGGGGTCTTTTGTTCAACTTGTTCATTATGTTGTCCACATTGGTACTCACGCTGAAATCTTCGTTCATCATCTTTTCTATCTTTTCACACGCGTACATGACTGTTGTGTGGTCTTTGCCGAACGCCAGGCCTATGTTATGGTAAGTGGCGTTCAGCGTCTTGCGCGACAGGTACATCGCCACCTGTCTCGCCTCGGCGAGCTTGGCGGTCTTCTTCAAGGAGAGAAGCTCTTCGAGGGTTATTTTGTAGTGTTCGGCGGTGACCTGCTGTATGTGGCCAATGTTCATCTTGTTCTTGGCCGTATCGCGCATCAGTATGTCGTTGAACCAGATGCCTATGTTCTCGGAGTTAAGGGGCTCCGAGTTGTTGTTCGAGTACAGAATAACCCTGCTCAGCGCTCCCTCCAGTTCCCGTATGTTACTCGATATGTGCTGAGCCAAGAAGAGTATGACATCCTCGTGGATCTCGCATCCCTTCATTTCGTCTCTTCTCTGCTCGGCTTTCTTTTGAAGTATGGCAACCCTCGTTTCGAGGTCTGGCTTCTGGATGTCGCTCACAAGACCCCACTCGAATCTCGACACTAGCCTCTCTTCCACTCCGCGTATCTCCTTCGGTGGACAGTCCGAACTTATCACTATCTGCTTGTTCGCGCCGTGAAGACTGTTGAACGTGTTGAAGAATTCCTCTTGAGTGCTGTCCTTCCCGGATATGAACTGTATGTCGTCTACCAGGAGAACGTCGAGATCCCTATACTGGGCCCGGAATTCAGTGGTGGTCTGAAATCTAATGGCGTTGATGAGATCGTTTGTAAATTTTTCGGAACTTACGTACAGTGTTCGCGCTCCCTGTAGATTATGCTCTACATGATGCGCTATGGCGTGCATGAGATGAGTCTTGCCCAGACCGACTCCACCCCATATGAACAGGGGGTTGTACGCGAAACCCGGGGACTCGCTTACGGCAAGGCTTGCGGCATGTGCCATTCTGTTCGACTTGCCCACGACGAACGCGTCGAAGACATATTTGGGATTAAGCCTGTTCCCGCTCCGCTGAGGCCTGGCGTGAACTATGGCTCTGGCTCTGTCCCTCTCCTGCCGCGTCTCGGTCTCATCTATGTTTATCTCGACTCTTTCCGCGTACCCGCGAGATCTGAGAAAATTCTGAAGCGGATCGATTAGTTTGTTCTCTACGCTGACTTTTACGAACGGGTTCGCGACGTTGATGATCAGGACTTTGTCGTCAATAGATATGGGAAGGCATGAATTCAGCCAGATATCCAAGCCCTGGGCCAGGAACTCCTTAGAGGACCGCTTCACATCATTCCATATCTCATCCATGTTCTTCTTCAATTTTGAAACACACCCTGTCCGATTCTTCTACCACGCCGCGCTCCAACCAGAGTGATGCTCAGCAGACCTCACCTTATTCTAGCATGATTGGACGATTGTCAGGATAAATTTGACTAATTTTATCCACAGGAGTTATCAACATATCCACAAAAAAAGCCTCCACATTTGTGGATAACATAAACTGTTGATAACTCTGTGGATGTCAGCCGTGGCAAAAATGTTGAAAAGTCGAATCGAGGTGGAATCCAGTTCTTTTTCAGGGTTGAAGATCTCCTAGTTATCCACATTATGTGGATAACTAGTGTTGATAACATGCGGAAAAATACTCCAGAGTCCATGTCAACGGTATTTACACGTATTAAGCCGTGTCATATGTCAGATGATTCTGACGTAGCCGCCTTGCGTAATTTAAAAAAAGCCTGGACAGATTCTGGAAATAGATGTATTTTTTTAATATTACACACTATGAATAGTCGGGAGAGGAGCAGATAGAGTTATGGCAAGAAAAGAAAACCGTGAATTTGTCGGCGTTATGCCCAAGAACAAGTTCATTATGGACAAGGTCCGAAAGGAAGGCTGGTTCGGGGTCATGTTCAACAAGAGCGATTTCCTTGACGCGGTGATGTGGGCAGCCAACACCATATATTCGTACAAGGACTTTTACTCCCCTCACAAGGAACGAATGGTTATCCCGATCGACGACCTCCCCTTCTGGAAGCAGGATCTGATAAACGCGCACATGATAATGATCAATTATTATAAGGTCAAGGGGAATACGGAACAGCTCGACATGATAAAACGCAGCCTTATGACTGTGGCAAAGTTCCAGAAGGTTCTGGAGGATGACATCGAAACCATGAAGGATTGGGATGAATACCTCATCGATTCGAACCATACGATGGACATGTCGGTCTTCGGCCGTCACGACATGGGCAAGCTGCGCGGAAAGGGGGGCAAGTACGAACATTACTCAAAAATGGTCTCCAGTGAAATAGAGAAGTACAACGAAGAGCTGAGCAAATCGAAGTTGTGACTGTAACCCGGTCAGACGCGGGATGTCATCTGAGGTCTGTCGATAGTTGCAAGGACGGGCATGTTTGGCGCGGGGTATGTCCCTCATGCCGGGGAAGCAGTCGATTATCGCCGCCCACTGACTGAGCGGCGCGCTAAAGGAGCGGATGGAGATGTATGTCAGGCTTTCAAATATACTGGACGCAAAAAATCCGGGCTGGCCCAACGCCTTCAAGTGCATGGCCTCGCCGGTTCAATCCATAAAAAACGGCGCTGTCAACAATGTCTACATTATAACGTTAATGAACCACTTCGGCACTCATTTTGACGCCCCAAACCATTATGTGGACAGCGGGCCAAAGATCTCCGAATTGCCGATTGAGACGTTCTTTTATGAAAAACCGCTGTTAGCTGATATTCCGAAGTCCTTCGAGGAGTTTGTTACCGCCGAGGATCTGAAACCATACGCCGCGCGACTGAAAGAGGCCGACTTCCTGATGATCCGCAGCGGTTTTTGCAAGCTGCGCGAGACAGATCCGTCGAACTATGCCGCGAGAGGTCCGGCAGTCGGTTCAGACGCGGCCAAGTACCTCATGGACAACTTTCGACTGAAGGCCATAGCTGTGGACTGGATATCGCTTGCCAGCGTCCCGCATACCGGCGACGGCGACATAGCGCATCATTACTTGCTTGGAAAATATCATGACCATTACACGTGTATCATAGAGGACGCCTGCTTCGAAGGAATTGCCGGCAAAAAACTGAAGAGAGTCACGGCCCTGCCGCTTCTCACCGGCATGGGCGTAGACAGCGGGCCAGTGACAATTGTAGCTGAGGTCGAGGACTAGCGGTCAGAATAATAATCCAAACACCTTTTGCGTGTTCCGCTGATCCTCACATGCGTCAGTCCTGGCGGGATAGTCCCCGGCCTTTGCAAAATCAAGCCAGAGCGTTTATAATGATCGCCGTAGAGACTTCTTTGGAGGGCGTGGGCCTTGATGATGTCATGGAATCTTCCGAATATGCTCAGCATGTCAAGGGTCTTTCTCTCGCCTCTGATAATGGTCTTTCTGGCGGTGAGGGGTCAGTTCGGCACCATGTTCGACGTCAACATGGGCGATATCCTCGCCGGAGCCACCTTTATCGTCGCTTCGCTGACGGATGCCGTCGACGGGTACGTGGCGCGCAAACGTGGTATCGTCACTAATCTTGGAAAATTTATCGACCCGCTGGCCGATAAGATACTAGTAGTCGCCGCCCTGGTCTCACTGGTAGAACTCGGACGTCTTCGGGCATGGATTGCCGTGATAATTATCTCAAGGGAGTTCATAGTCTCCGGAGTTCGGATGGTCGCCGCCGCGGGAGGGGTTGTGATTCAGGCGTCGGCGTGGGGCAAAGTCAAGACGGCGAGTCAGATCGCGGCAATAATAATGATGATCTTCGGCGTCCCATACGCCAATCCGGTCATGTGGGGCGCAATGCTGCTGACGGTCTGGTCGGGGCTCGACTACCTAGTCAAGAGCAAGGATTTCTTGTGCTGATACCGATGTTTGAATACATGTTGACGCGACTTAGGCTGTCTGTGAATTTGCGTAAATCGGTCGTTTAAATCGGCACTCGCAAAGCGGTATAATCTTACATTCGCCAGGCGCGGTCAAAAGAACCGCGCTATTCCAGGGAGGTAGACCGATGAAAAAACAAGTATGTTCAGTGTGCGGCTACAGCTACAACCCCGCCGAAGGGGACCCCGACTCGGGCGTCGCTCCAGGCACAGCGTTCGAGGCTGTCCCGGACGACTGGGTATGCCCGACATGCGGCGTGGGAAAGGATATGTTCGAACCGGAGTGAGCTTCCATGGCAAAAGCCATAAGCACAGAGGTTTTAGGGATACGCCGGCTTATTGATGATAAAGACCGCGTCAAGCTGCTTTGGAGTGCGGGCTCCCGCGTTTCAAAACAGCCGGATGCGGTCTTTCGTAGTCGCGGATCCCGCACAGCTCAGTTACGCAACGCGAATATATCTCTAACCATCACCCCTATCGGTGAGAGAGTTTTCTTTTATTGACCGTATGATTACGGACGCGGCTTCAATAAAGTCGTCCTCGGCCAGGGCGAAGGCAGAGCTCTCGAATGTCGCGGTCGCGCCGCCAAGATTTACGGAGAGGGACAGCCCCAGTATCGGGCGGTTTTCGAGTATGGAGGGAAATCCTTCCGTCACAAGCGTTCTGAACGTCCCTCCGTCACCGTAGAGCGCGGTGGAAGCGTCTATGCCGGGCTGTAGCGCCCCGAGTTCGCCAGGTCCCTTTCCGGCCATCAGGACTGCCTTGATGGGCACTCTCGATGGACTTCTGTAATCACGCTCAAGCCAGATGCCCTGATTCCCGGATACGGCGTTGAAGTCGGTCGATCGGAGTTCGCCGCACTCCCACCCATCAATCTCGGGCAACGAGGGCAGAGCCGCCTCGCAGAGGCCCGATGCCAGCATCACCGAGGCAAGGGCGAACGACAGCTTTAATATCTTTCTCAGAGTCACTTGAATTCCACCCTCTCTAATTGTCCTGATATTTCTCCGCCCGCCGCTCGGCTTCGTCATCGCCCATCTTGCTTACATCGGCGTTCAGGATATCGATATCCTGCTGACGCTTCAAACGCCGGTGCCGCAGAATCATCGCCGTTGCCCTGTACAGGATAAAGAGGGCAATTAGCCCCCCTATCAACAGGACCACGTGTTTCATCCCAAATGATACATGCATAATCCTCTCTGCCGACTCGTCAAACACCGTTGCGAAATACTGATCTTCTTCCAGATTGCTGTAATAATATTTATCGAAATAGTCGAGGATAATCCGCGACGCCTCATCGTCGATGACTGTTTTCGCCGCCGAGCCCGCGAGGTAAGCCGTCTTGTAAACCCCTTCGCTGGGTTCGTAAAAGAGGAGGATGAGATGCCCCTCGTCGGTGAATTGCTCCCGATAGAGCGCGCTCATCGCCGTTTCGATCTCTTCCCACGACGCATCCCGCGATCCGTTTATCTCTTCAGTAATCCAAAGGTAGGGCTGTACGCCTGTCGCCTTGAAAAAATTTCTCATGCTGTTTGTGACGGAATTCTCACGAACAAGCCAATTCGCGTCGTCCCTGATATAGGCGGTCTCGTTCACGATACCAGCGGGAAGAGGCGTACGCTGGTATGACGAACCAGTGACCGACCCGCTCCCGGCGTAGTTTACGAGGTTCGCGAGGACAATGATGATGAAGAGAAAGACGAGCAGCCGCCGGTATCGCCAGAGCAAGTTCCATCCGCCCCCACCTCCGCCAGACCCGAACCAGCGGCCTCCACCTCCACCGGACCCGAACCAGCGGCGGCGGCCTCCACCTCCGCCATATCTGAGCCAGCGACGTCCGCCGGAGACGCCACTCTCGCCGCCCACGCCCGACCCGCCTCCAAAAATTCCGCCGCCCAAATTTCTATCGCCCCTGCCGCCCGAACTCGATCTGCCGCCGAAACTTTTGTCGCCCGAACTTCTGCCGCCGAAACCGCCACCGCCAGATTCACCGCCGCCGCCTCTTTTCACGCCCTTATCCTCCGTTCATTCAGGATCACGAATTGAACATAGTTATTACTATCAGCTGGAGAGTTCAAAGTTCTCACATTGTGAAGTTGAAAAGCCTTCAATCGATGTATAATAATCCTTTGGTACGCCAATACAAAAGGAGGTTGCCATCGACAAAAGGCCCATGACAATTATACGATATCCACAGGCTGATGGCTATATACAATATGTGGAATTTGATAAGCTCAGCGTCGGATAGGATCCCGAGTGGAGCGAAGGGGATAATTAAAGATGCCGTGTAAAAGCTGCTGTGATCCTCGTACATTTTCGATAAGGGTGTTTGGGTGCCAGATGAACGTATACGATGGCAACCGGCTGAGAAACGCGATGAACTCCCTGGGATGGCGTGAGGTGGAAGACGCGCTCGACTCCGATGTCGCTATATTTGTCACGTGCAGTATAAGGGATAAGGCGGAGCAGAAGGTCGTAAGCGAACTCGGCAGATTCCGGCCACAGTGGGAGAGGCATGGCAGGCCATCCGTCGCGTTGGTTGGGTGTATGGCGCAGCGCGTCGGGGAGAGCGTAGCGCGCGGATTCCCATGGGTAAAGGTCGTCGCCGGCCCCAGGATGCTGGGCGCGGTGCCGGATTCGATAACAGCAAGCGCGGATGACGGCAAAATCAGGATAATCCTGAGCGAAGACAGGGGCAAAATGGAGGATCTCCACGACATACCGCTCCCCCGAGTCAATCCGCACAAGGCCTATGTAACGATAGCCAACGGCTGCGATCAGTTTTGTTCCTATTGTATTGTGCCCTACGTGAGGGGTAAGTTCAAGTCGAGGGAGCCGGATGATATATTGAATGAAATAAATCGCCTGGCGTCGGCGGGAACCGTCGAGATAACGCTGCTCGGTCAAAATGTCAACAGTTACGGCAAGGACTTCGAGGACGGCTTGGAGGGCTACCGGTTCGCCCCGCTTCTATCGGATGCGGCGTCGATCACTGGATTGAAACGCCTGAGGTTCACCACGTCGCATCCTATAGACTTTGGGGCCGATATATTGGACGTGATGAGCTCCAATCGGACTGGGAACATCTGCCCGTCGATCAACCTCCCAGCGCAATCTGGCAGCGACAAAGTCCTGCTCGAGATGAACAGGAAATACACCAGGGAGGAATACCTTCGCGTTGTGGGCATGATCAGGGCCGCGTTTCCGAGTGCCGGCCTGACGACAGACCTCATAGTTGGTTTTCCGGGGGAGACCGGGGACGAGTTTCTCGATTCGCTCTCTCTCCTGGAGGAGGTCAGATTCGACCTGGTTCACTCCGCCGCGTTCTCCCCCAGAGAGGGAACTCCAGCCGCGGCAAGAACGGATCAGGTGCCGGCGGCGGAGAGGGCCCGCAGGCTGACGGTCATAAACGACGTTCAGTCGGGCATATCGAAGGAGATAAACAGATCCATGGAGGGGCTGGTATGCGATGTCCTGTTGGATGAACCCGCTCCAAGAGGCGAGGGTCTGCTGCAGGGGCGGACCGTCACCGACAAGGTTGTGCTTGTCAGAGCTCCGTCAGAGATGACGGGAGAGATTCGCTCGGTGAGGATATTGGGCTCGACGGCCTGGCATCTTGAGGGGGAGTTGGTATGATCAGGCTGAGAGACAGAGAGAAGAGGTGGATCCTTGGGATTGGAGGCACGATCTGTCTTGTCGCGGCGTTCACGCTCGTCTCCGCGTTTCACGGAAAGTTTGCGGATAAAAGCTCCGCTCCGACAGCGCCGGACGAATTTGTCGCGGAACAAGAGGCGGATCCTCGCGGAGGCGACGCGTGGATGGTGTATGTGACCGGCGCTGTCATGAACCCGGGCGTCTATGAGGTGCCTGCCGGGAGCAGGATTATGGACGCAGTGACCGGCGCCGGCGGGTTCTCATCTAACGCCGACCCGGAGGCCATAAACCTCGCGGAGCGCATAGAGGACGAAGCGCACATCAGGGTACCACGAAAGGGTGAGGACGGGGCATCCGGCACATTGCCCGCATCGCCTTCGGGCGAGCGAATTTCAGGCAGTTCACGGGGAATAAGCGACGCCGCCGCAATCCCTTCTGTATCGCGCCGGCCATCCATGCCCGCTGGAGACGCGGCGAGAATAAATATAAACAGCGCTACGGTGGACGAGATGCTCGCGCTCCCCGGAATCGGACACAAGCTGTCGCAGGCGATAGTCAGCCACAGGGAACGGAACGGCCCGTTCTCGGCCGCGGAGGATCTCATGTCGGTAAAGGGCATCGGCGCAAAGCGTTTCGAGGCGCTCAAGGACCTTGTTTCAGTAGGCAACTGAGAAGTAGTTCCGTCCGTTGAGTTCAGATATGCACAGGACACCGTTATCTCAATCGCCGGCATTTGTGCCGCTTCTGTCGTTTTCCATATTTTCCGCTCTCTTCGGAACCTATGAGTACCCGCTTGCTCTCGCGTTCGCCATATCCCTGCTAGCGCCCGCCGGTTGGGTGGCGCTCGGAACCGAGCGTCCGAATCGGTCCTCACTCCAGATCGCGGCCGTCCTGCTCGTACTGACGCTCTTTGGCTTGCTCTATATATCGTCTGTCATATCGGGGAACGATGACGAACCGCCGAGGACCATTCAGGGCCGCGGGATGGTGATCTCCTCCAGGAGATGGGGAAGAGGGGACGTCGCGCTGGTCGGGAGCGACGCCGGAGTCCTTGTTCTTCGTCTCGACCCTGGCAGTGGACTGAGGGGCGGAGATATCGTCGAGTTCTCGGGCGTCTCCGTCCGATTCCGGCGCGCCGACGCTCCTGGAGCGTTTGACGAGCGCCTGTACTGGCTGGCGAGAGGCGCATCCTGTGCTGTTACGGTGTCGTCAAAGAGAGTAGTTGGCAGGTCGTTTGGGCCGGCCGCGTGGCGAAGTGCCCTGAGCCGGAGGATTTCGGAGGTTCTGCCTCCGCGGACAGCCGGCTACGCTCTCGCGTCCTTGACGGGAGAGCGGGACGAGATCGTGTCGGAGCTTCATAGGCTGTCCGGTACGTCGCACATCCTCGCCGTATCCGGATTCCACGTGGGCATAGTGTTTGCTGCCTGCTGGTTTTTCATTAAGGGATTTAAATTCAGGCTGTATGCTATAAGCGTTGCGATATGGCTGTACGTTTTTCTCGCTGGAGCCCCGCCAAGCTCGATAAGGGCGGCGTTCATGATCGAGCTCATGATAGCGGGCAGGATTGCCGGGCGGTTCGGCAACTACTTCAACTCAGCGTGCGCGGCTGGATCAATGATGCTACTCGTGAATCCGTGGCTCTTCTGGGATATAGGATGGCGGCTGTCAATGCTGGCGGTGCTCGCGCTAGCTTCCCTCGCGAGCACCGGGCTTGGCTGGTTGGCTAAGTCGGCGCTAGCCTGTCCCCTGGCATGGCTCGCCGCATCCGTTCAGGTTGCGCGGTCATTTGGCTCCGTTCCGCTGGCCGGGCTGATTGCGAATTATCTATCCCTGCCGGCGTTCTTCGTTCTATTTCCCGCCTCCTGGTGTCTCTCCCTGCCGGCGCTCCTGGGGGTCCCTGGGGGTAACGCCGCCTCCGCGATCGCCGAGTTTCTCTTCGAGAGATGGGAGGTCCTGTCGTTGAACATACTCGTCATCTGCCCATGGGAGACCGGGTTTTCGATCTGGCTCGTACTGTCCTGCGTCTCCGTTCTGACGTATTTCTTCGCTTGCGCGTCAGGGTTCTCCAGAGAGCGCGCAATACTCGCGGCAGGCATCAACTTCGCTGGAGTGTGCCTGTTGCTGTGATTCTACGCGGAACACGTTTAATCTGCCGTCACCTTACGCAAAAGACGGTGCTGTCCGTGCATGTCACATAAACAGCGGACTTTCCTGCCGCCAGCGTCGATGTCACCGCCCCGCCGGTTTCAATCTTCCACTGGACCTGCCCTGTTTGGGCATCGAGCGCGTATATTTCGTTCCCGTGGTTGCCGAAGAAGATCTGTCTTCCGCGCATCATCGGCGCTGAGGATATCGTATGAACGGTGTTCGTCTTCCACAGGACCTTGCCGCTTGCGGCGTCGAGCGCGGTCATGTCGCCCTTTTGATTTCCAAAGAAGACCCTGTCTCCGGAGACAAGCGGCGACGACTCTATAGAACCGCCCGAGTCATAGCGCCATATAACGGCCTGGTTTTTTATGTCGGCGCAGTAAAGTATGCCATCCCAGCCGCCGAAGAACAGCCGCCCTTCGGATATGGCTGGAGCGGTCGTCACTGGACCGCCAATGATAGCTCTCCATTTGAGCTTGCCCGTGACAGCGTCGAGCGCCATCATCTTGCCGTCGTGATTGCCTATATAAACCACGCCGTCGCCGACGGTTGGGGAACCGTACACCTCCCTGCCCGCTTTGTAGCTCCATTTTTCCAAGCCTGTCGAGATATCCACGCAGTATACGTTGCCGTCCACGCCGCCAAAGAAGACGCTCCCATCCGCAACAGCAGGCGATGACGCCACCATGCCGTGAGTGGTGAAGCGCCACTTAAGCTCACCGGTATATATATCCAGCGCATACACCCTGCTATCATAACAGCCAAAGATCACGAGCCCGCTCGCGATTGCCGGAGACGACGAAATCCAGTTATCGACCGGAAAACTCCACAACCCAGCCCCGTCTTCCTCTCTCAGCGCGTATAGGTTTCCGTTATCCGAACCGAAGAAAATCCTGCCCGCGAACACGGCTGGCGAGGACTGAATCTGTCCAGGCACACCGCTCTGCCAGGCGATTTTTCCGACAATGGCGTCCAATCCGAATTCCGTTGAGCTCAAGTGACCGGTACGCGCCGCGTTTCCGTGAAAGGTGGTCCAGTTCTCGGCCGAAGCGGATCCGGCCACGGCCGATAGAAGCGCTAACGCGGCTACCAGCGCTGTTATCATTGCATTTCGGCTTTCGATGATCTTCATATTTGGATACCTCCATAGCTTGATTGATTTCACCACATAAATATTACATTTAATCTTTCGCTTACGCAATATGTTTACGGCCCAATTGATCACAGCGGAACATTGCGGATGATCAATTTAAGAACGGTATAGTTGTGGTAAAATATTTAGAGACAGGTCTTTTACACGCGGGCTGCGGTTTCGAGAGGAGCGGTTAGTTTCATGAGCTTCAGCGGAGATATGGAGAGGCTGCGGGAGATTGTCAACTGGTTCGAATCGGAGAACTCGGGGATTGAGGAGTCCCTTGAGTTGTTCGAGGAGGGAGTGAAATTGATAAGAAATTGCCGGGAGTACCTGGAGAACGCCAAGAGAAGTGTGACTGTCTTAACGAGTGATAAGGAGATGGAAGGTGGCCTTGCCGATGACTGACAGAGACGGCGAGACTCGCGGCAACAGCGAAAAATCGGCGTTTGCCGCTTTAAGCGGGCAGTATGTCGGACTCTTCGAGGAACACCTGGCGGAGTTATGCGGGAGCGTGGCGGACAACATTCCGGGCAGGCTGGCTGAGTCTATGTTGTACTCGCTGAGAGCCGGCGGCAAGAGACTGCGTCCTGTCCTCTGCCTCGCGGTAGCGGAGCGTTGCGGAATAGATCCCGGGAAAGCCCTTCCGATGGCGATGGCGGTTGAGTTCATCCATACCGCTTCGCTCATTCACGACGACCTTCCGTGCATGGACGACGACGGCTACAGGCGAGGCCGTCCAACTAACCACACGGTCTACGGCGAGTGCCTGGCCCTGATCGCGGGTGACGCGCTCATGACATGGTCCTTCGGTTACGCGCTCTCACGCCTCCCCTCCCTTGGAATTCCACATGACCGAGTAGTCCGCGCCGTGAACATATTGAGCGAGGCCTCCGGTCCTGTCGGCATGTGCGGCGGTCAGGCGCTGGATACTGACAGGGAGAGCCAATCGCCTGAGAAGGATTTCGTCTACAGAATAGCCCTCGCCAAGACTGCCTCTCTGATCAGGGCTTCTGTGCTGTCCGGAGCCATGCTGGGGGATATCCCCGACACCACGCTGCAGTGCTATTACGATTACGGAACGCACCTCGGGCTGGCCTTTCAGATAGTAGACGACATACTTGATGTTACGGGCACAAGGGAGGAGCTGGGAAAGACCCCAAGGAAGGACGAGGCTCAGAATAAACTTACATTCGTATCCGCTTACGGCTTGGACAGAGCGAGGCGTCTCTCCTCTGAGGAGTCAGAAGAGGCGGAGAGAGCTATCGAACAGCTGTTCCCGGAGGGCGATCTCCTGATAGATTTAGCTAAATCGCTCGTCAGCAGGGGAAGCTGACGGCAGACGCAAAAAAATGGATTCACAGGCTAAGTGATAAGCGATATGGAAAGACCACTCAATAAGACACTGCTCGAATCGACCGGAAACTACAAGGGCCTAGCCATTCTGGGCGAGGACGAGGTTAAGGTTCTCTGCGAGGACATCCGTGAGCTGATAATTGATGTAACGCTGAAGAACGGAGGACATCTGGGCGGCTCCCTCGGGGCCGTTGAGTTGTGCGTCGCTCTGTTGCGTATCTTCAATCCAGAGAGAGACAGAATAATCTTCGACGTGGGGCATCAGACTTACGCCTATAAGATACTGACGGACAGGCTGGCAAAGTTTCACACCCTGCGGACCAAGGGTGGGATCTCTGGATTTCCAAGAAGGGCGGAGAGCAGGTTTGACGTCTTCGACGTCGGCCACAGCAGCACGTCAATATCAGCGGCCCTTGGGTTTGCTAAGGCGCGGGACTTGAGAGGACAGGGGCACGAGGTTGTAGCTGTGATAGGTGATGGGTCGCTCTTGAACGGCCTCGCGCTGGAGGCGCTGAACAACGTGTCGGCCTGCGGCACAAAGCTGACCGTGATACTAAACGACAACAAGATGTCCATAGGCCCAAGGGTGGGCGGCATTGCGGAGCATCTGGCGAAACTGTCCGTGAGCGTGCCGTATATGCGCCTCAAGCAGTTTGTAAAGGACCGATGCCGAGCCATGTCTGACGGCCGGGGCGTCGAAAATTGGCTGGACAGGGTCAAGACAAAGCTGAAGTCTCTGCTCCTGCCAACAAACATGTTCGAGGAGATGGACATCAGCTACTGGGGGCCCTTCGACGGACACAACGTGAGGGAGATGGAGGAGATATTCGAACTCTCCAAGCAGTACCCCAAACCGCTCCTGATACACGTCATAACTAGAAAGGGCAAAGGTTGTTCGGAGGCGGAGAAAGAACCGTCTAAATTTCACGGCGTAGGTTCCGGCACGGTCATAGGGCTGGCCGCCGCGGCCAAGACCAAGAAAAAGAGCGCCGACTGGAGCAAGTCCGTTGCCGATAAGATCTGCGAGATGGCGTCCAGAGATCCGAGAATTGTGGCTTGTACTGCCGCTATGGAGAGCGGCACCCGTCTTGAGGATTTCAGAGCGCTCTTCCCGGGGAGATTTTTCGATGTCGGAATCGCTGAGGGCCACATGCTCACATACGCCGCGGGCCTCGCGGCCGGAGGAATGAAGCCTGTTGTCTGCATATACTCGACCTTCCTTCAAAGAGCCGCGGACCAGATTGTTCATGATATATGCATGCAGAGACACCCTGTCCTGATTGCCGTGGACAGGGCAGGATTGAATGGCGAGGACGGCGAAACTCATCAGGGGCTTTTGGACATCGCGTGGGGGAAGAGTGTTCCGGGACTGACGATTAGCGCGCCAAGGGACAGGATCGACCTTGAGTTCATGATGTCCGGTTGGCACGACGGAAACTTTCCGATGATGATCCGGTACCCAAAGGGAACCGTGCCGGAATCGATAGCCAGGGCGCCGGACTCTATCTCCGCGCCGTGGGGCAGAGCCGAGATACTCGCTGAGGGGGAGACGGTATGTCTTGTCGGGATAGGCAGTACCGTTGAAATCGTGCTCAATGCGGCAGCGGAGTGCGAGACAAGGGGAATCCCCGGATCGGCAGTGATGGATCTGCGTTTTGCGGCTCCTGTGGACTGGCCGGCTATCGACGGCGCGCTGGCTAAGTACTCTCTTATGGTCGTGGCAGAGGATGGATATGTAACGGGCGGAATCGGTGAATCCATAGCCGCCAGGGCATCCTCCTCCGGAGCGGGATGCAGGGTGTATCCGATCGGGGTCGCCTCCAAATACATTCCTCACGCAACGAGGGGAGAGCAACTTGAAGACCAGGGGTTGACCGCTGGTGGCATAGCGTGCTTTGTAGAGGAGCTTTATGGCGGAAACACTGCGGCGTCTGGATAAGATACTCGTCGAACGCGGGTTCGCGGCTTCGAGGGACGCGGCGCGGGAACTGATTGCGCGCGGCGTTGTGAGCGCGGGCGGGCTCAAGAGGGGGAAACCGGCGTCGATGTTTCCCATCGATATCTCCGTATGCGTAAATAACGACGATAACTTCAAATGGGTGGGGCGAGGGGCCTTGAAGCTCATCAAGGCCCTGGATGAGTGGAACATCGACCCGGCCGGTTTGAGGTGCGTTGATATCGGCGCGTCTACAGGCGGCTTCACTCAGGTTCTGCTGTCGAGGGGAGCTGTCACGGTCGCCGCCGTTGATGTCGGCTACGGACAGTTAGCATGGGAGCTTCGCGGCGACCCGAGGGTATCGCTCTTCGAGAGGACGAACGCCAGATACTTGAAAATGCGCGATATCGGCTGGAGCGCGGATCTCGTCACGGTTGACGCGTCCTTTATATCTCTCCGGACGCTCTTGCCCAACCTCTTCGATCTGCTCGGCGATGATGGAGTGATGATAGCCCTCGTAAAGCCCCAATTCGAGGTTGGGCGAGGCCGAACCCGCAAGGGAATCGTAAGGGATCCCTCTCTTCACGCCGAGGTCATCGAAAACCTCGCTGGATTCATCGAGGAGGACGGGCGCGTGAGTCTCCGGGGCATTACCAGCTCACCCATCCGGGGAGCGGAGGGAAACATAGAGTTTATATTCTATCTCGGAAGGAGAGCGAGATTGGGAGATTGCGCTGGTTGTGCCGGCGGTCTTTTCGCGGGCGGATTTTCATCCATTGACTTTGAGCAAATCGCGCGTGAGGCTCACGAGTTGGGGAGGACGGATGCGTAGAAAGATAGCGGGTATTTTTTTCAGGCAGGACAGGAAACTCAACGTCGAAATAGCGGATAAGGTAATGTCCGCTGATTACGGAGACGCGAAGGTCGAGTTCATGCTCGGCGAAGAAGGGACAGATGACAGGTACGTTCCTCCCACCGAACGGTGGGGTGATTTTCGGAGGATGGAGTTTGCCGTCTCGATAGGCGGCGACGGCACATTTCTCAGAGCGGCTCGCACAGTGAGGGACCTCGGCACTCCTCTTTACGGCATCAATGCCGGCAAGCTCGGTTTCTTGGTGTCGGGCAGGCCCGAGAACGCGGTCCGTGACGTGAGAAGGATTTTATCCGGCAAGTATGATTTGAGCACGCGGTCCGCGATTAGCTGCGAACTGTTGAGGAGAGGAGTTACAACGGGAGAGCTGTGCGCTTTGAACGAGATAGTTATATCGAAGGGCTCTCTTTCGCACCCGATTGATCTCTCCGTCTCAGCTGGAGACGAGACTTTGTACAGAATGCTGGCGGATGGCATCATCATATCCACCCCGACCGGCTCGACCGCTTATTCGCTCTCAGCTGGCGGTCCAGTTATTCATCCCGATGTGAGGTGCATTCTTCTGACGCCGGTCTGTCCGCACTCGCTCTATGCGCGCCCGGTCGTCATGTCCGAGAACGAGGTGATCGAAATAAGCCTGGCGGGCGATAGCGACGAGATGTTTCTGTCGAGGGACGGGCTGATCAACATGCGCCTTCACAAGGGGGACAGCGCCAGGATATCGCTGGACGACAGGGGGATCAGCATGATAAAGCTCGATCGCTCGTCATATTACAACGTACTCCGAAAAAAACTCGGTTGGGGACGCTCCAGCAACTACATCAAGGACGAGACGGAAAACACGAACTGACTATGATAGAGCTTCTTCGCGTATCAGGAGTTGGAGGGATAACCCACGCGGAGCTGAACTTCAAGGGAGCCTTCATCGTGATAACCGGCGAGAGCGGCTCGGGCAAGAGCAGCCTGGTTCGCGCTTTTGAGTTTCTCTCGGGAAGGCGCGCCCAAGCTTCGCTCATACGCTCTGGGCAAGATGAGGCCGTAGTCGAGGCCATGTGGAACAGGGTTGCTGACGACAGCGGCAGCCTGTTGGTGACAAAGCGCTCCCTGTCACGGAGCGGCAAGGGGAGATGCATGATTCACGGAGCGCTCGCCACAGCGGGACAACTCTCCGAGGCATCCGCCCAGATGATAGAGATACAGAGTCAATTCTCTCAACTAAACCTCCTCGACCCGGCAAGACAGCTCGATATGGTGGATCACTGCGGCGGAGATAGCCTGCTTGAAGCCCTCGGGGCCCTTGCGTCGGTCTTTCCGGTCATGCTGGAGACGGAGAGGGAGATAATCGACCTCAAAAAACGCAGGAGTGAACTCGAACGCGAGCTCGAAGGCGCTCCGGCGAGGGTGCGCGGGATAAAATTCTTGTCGTTGTATCCGGGCTGCGAGAAGGAGTGGACAGCTGAACTCTCGTCCTTGGAGAAGCGCCTCGCCGACGCCGCCAGATATGACGGCATATTGAACAGGCTAAACGGCGGCGACTCCGATCGAGATCCGCTCGAACAAGTTACCTCGCTAATCCGGAGTCTCTACGCTGTGGCGCCTCCAGAGGAGAGAAGCCGCTGGACCGGTCTTGGGGAGAGCGCGCTCCGCTCGCTTCAGGAACTCTTCGACGCCGCGAGGAGGGAGTTGGCCGCGGTTTCGGCGGAGACGCTGGAGACGAGCCGCGATCAGGTCGAAACGAAGATTGGAATGCTGCGCAGGATGAAGCGCGAAACAGGCCGCGGCTCCGAGGAAGACCTGCTGGCTTACATCGGAGAGGTCGAGAGCGGAATGTCATGGCAGAGAGAGTGCCGCGACATTATGGACGCTAAGCGATCGCGGGCCGCATCCCTACGCGCTGAAGTGAGCGCGCTGGCAAAGGAGTTGCGCTCGTTAAGAGAGCTGGCGGCATCGGATTTTGAGGACAGGGTAAATCTCCACCTGAAGGATCTAGCGATGGAGGATTCGAAATTTTCAATCGTCATAAATAGGCTGGACAAAGTCAGGGCGAACGGAGCGGAGAGCGCGTCGTTTCTGCTGGCGCAGTCCAACCTTCCGCCGAATCCTGTCGGTAAAGCGGCCTCCGGCGGAGAGCTGAGCCGCATTCTGATAGCGATGCAGGCCTCAATCGACCCATCGCGCCTCCCTGGAGTGATAGTCTTCGACGAGGTCGAGGCCGGATTGGGCGGCCGCACCGCGCTTCTCGCCGGAAGAAAGCTGAAGGAACTCTCAAAGAGCTGTAAGACCATCCTGATAACCCACGAGGCCACGATAGCCGCAATGGCTGACCAGCACTTTATGGTCAGCAGAGAGGGAGACGAGACCTCTGTGAGCGAGGTGACGGGGGAGAAGAGGGAACGCGAGATAGCGAGGATGCTCTCCGGAGCGGAGACGTCAGAGGCATTGGAGCACGCGAGAGCGCTCCTCGGCATGAGCCAGCCCGAATGACGCGAACATGCCGACGCCCCTCCTCCTCGAATGGCAAATACTGAATATCTTCGACGAGGAGGTTTAATGCGATGGCAATTGATCGTGCGAAAATAAAGGATTTTTTAGTATTCAAAGGAGAATTCGCTGTGAACTTTTGCCGCGGTGTGAACGTGTTGATTGGCGCAAACGCGACAGGTAAGACGACGCTGATGAAAGCGTTGTACGCGGTTTGCAACATTAGTTCAAGCACAATAATACGCGAGGAGATATTAGAGATACACTCGCCTTTTATTGTCAAGGGATACTTTACGCAAATACTAAAACACATCGAAGCTGAAAAAGGATTGAATGCTGTTTTGAGTGTTTATGATAACAGCATCTCAAAAGAACCTGTTGTAAATATACTGCTTGATTCAAACCTTGAAAGCGAGAGCATCTCCATACAGGCTTCCAGTAGTACTATGCTAAAAAAATGGATGGAAAAGGACATTAAATCAGTATTTATTCCGGAAAAAGATCTGCTCTCCAACTCAAGAGGCTTGCCGGAGACTTACGAATATGGCAATGCACAATATACGCAATGCGAAATTGACGTTGTTAAAAAAGCAAGGGTACTTGCGAACAGACCAGAGCAGCCATTGTATAGAGAAATCTGTGACTTAATAGGCGGAGAACCTGAAAACGATGGGCAGAATTTCTTCATAAAACGTAGGGGGCTTGAAAAAAGGATTCCATTTTCAATGGAAGCGTCTGGCTATCGGAAATTCGGTTTGCTTGCAACATTAATCCGTAACTAACAAATCAAATCCGGCTCCATATTCTTCTGGGATGAACCCGAAAACAGCCTTAACCCTGGACTCATGCCTGTACTTGTAGATATCTTCCTCGAACTTCAGCGAGACGGCGTACAGATTTTTATCGCTACACACAACAACAATCTCGCGCAACTTTTCGATGTAAAACAGACAGATAAGGATTCACTGTTGTTCTGTAATCTTTCTAAAAATGATGACGGTACGATCCACTGTGACAGCGCCTCAACCTATTCCGAACTTTCCAAAAACGTGCTTGAAGATGCTGACGAAGCGCTCTATAAAGTGGTAGTTGCGAAAGCAATGGGAGTGGATGCGGATGAATAGAGTTTATACGGAAAGCGGATTGACGTTTGATTTTAGCCGTTGGAAGAAATTCTCCGAAGGCTATGCGTTTTCAAAACCAATCGTTGCGTTGTTGATAATGAAACTCGATAAACTGAACACCAAACAACGGCAAAGGCTATTCAGTAAAATAGCAGGATACATTCCCACAAGTCTAAACGATAAAAAATTCGCAAAGTTCTCCAGCATTGAGTTTGACATGCCCAAAATATCTGATATGGAGAAATACAGTCTTACCGTGGCATCGATCCCGGAATCTGACATCGAAATCGCCGGAGACGCGGTTAGATTGGGTGAAAAGGTCGAATCTCTTGAACTTGGAGACAGACAACACTCATAAGGTTTTTAACTCGCTAACCCGCGATATGCATAAGCGTGAAGTGATTCCGGTCTGCCGAATTCGGCGATTACTCTCCAAAAACCGTATACGGATCCGTGCGTACTGTAAGCGCGAGAGGACAGCCTCTCAATTAATGGGAGGCCTCCTACTTGATCTGACGGTTTGGCGTCAACTGCCGCCGGCCTCAGCTTCAATCGCGCACAAGATCTTTTACAGTCTTTCGAGGGCTCTCTTCATTCTCTCCATGGCCTGTATCAGATAATCCTTCTGTTTGCAGTAAGCTATTCTGACAAACCCAGGGGTTTCGAACGCCTCGCCCGGCACAATGGCGACGCCAGCCTCCTCCATGATATAACCGCAGAGTTCGACGTCGGTCTTATCGGTCCCAGATATGCGGGGGAAGACGTAAAACGCGCCGTCGGGCACAACCAAGTCGAACCGCGGCATGTCCCTCAGATAGCCGACAACGAGATCGCGCCTCTCCTTGTACTCCTTTATCATCTTGACCACATCCGGTTCCGCGTTCCTCAGAGCGTTCTCATAACCGTACTGAGCAAAGGTTGTGGGGCTCGTGTTTAGGAACAGGTGCGTCCTGTTCGCGTGAGGAGTGATCCAATCGGGCATTGCCATATAACCGATGCGCCAGCCAGTCATTGAATAGGTCTTAGACGAAGCCCCGACCGTTATGGTCCGCTCTTTCATGCCTGGAAGAGAGCCTATGCTGATGTGTTCCCCTTCATAGATGAAGCGCTCATAGCACTCGTCGGAGACGACTATCAGATCGTGCTTTATCGCAATCTCAGCTATCCTTTCGATCACATCTCTATTGAGCGCCGCGCCGGATGGGTTATTGGGGCTGTTTAACATCAGCATCCTTGTCCTGTCGGTGATCGCCGCTTCGAGATCTTCCGGATCAAGCCGAAAACCGTTTTCAAACCGGCACGGCAGCCTTACAGTCTTAGCGCCGGTCATCTCGCAGAGCGCGGGGTACGACAGAAAACATGGAATTGGCACAATAACCTCGTCCCCGCTGTTTAGTATCGTAAGTGCCGCTGTCGAAAGAGCGGCTGCCGCGCCGACGGTTATCAAAATGTCGGACGGCGATACCTCGATCTTGTTCTCCCTCCGCAGCTTCTCCGAGAGAGTGACACGCAGCTCCTCGACCCCACGCATATCGGCATAGTGGACAAAACCGTCCTGGATAGCCTTGATAGCGGCGTCCTTAGCTGTCTGAGGGGAGTCGAAGTCGGGCCGGCCAATTTCGAGGTGATAGATGGTCTTCCCGCTCTTCTCGACCTTCGTGGCAAGATCGAGAACGTCCCTTATCCCGCCTCCCATCTTTATCCCGCGGAGCTTCTCGTTTGGCAGTTTTACTTTCGTTATCATTATGAACCCCCTATCTATGTGAATACAGAATTAACCATTTCCACATTATTTTTATAGCTATCAGCCTGATGATATAATATCATAAGCGTAGGTCTCCTATCGATGATAACCTCCTTTAGTGCGGCAGCTTGAGAAAATGATTATACAAAATAGAGAAGAAGACCTCAACCCCAAAATTTACAGATTAAAAACTTTAAACTCTCCTGTCAAACTCTCCAGTCCGGTAGCCGTACGCGATATTGGAAATTTCATGCCCCCTCCCATCATAGACTCCTTCAAACGCGTGCCAGTCACTGGCGCCTATTGGCAGCCATTTCAAAACCTGCGAAAGATCGATATCCTC
>JAIRWR010000078.1 GCA_031268885.1 Synergistaceae bacterium | reverse complement strand
AACCGGAAGCCCTGCGCGGCAGAAAAGGATACAGCCGCCGCATCGACGAGTATAACCGCCTCGTCTACACCGGCGACGAAAACCGAAACCTGAGAATCATCTCATGCAAGGGGCATTATGACGATTATTAATCCAATATTTTAACGTCAACCGTACTGTCTTTGGCCCACAAAGCGGGCGGCAGGGAAGGAGAGTAACACGCATGACAACACAGACCACAGCATTGACCGCGGTAATCTATAAAGATGCCGGCTGGTTTGTGGCTGAATGTCCAGAGATAGGCACAGTCAGCCAGGGCGAAACACTCGAAAAGTCGGTCGAAAACCTAAAAGAAGCTACAGAGCTATATCTGCAAGAGACAAAGCTCCAGCCGCGGGGACGCGCCATCATCACCACCTTTGAGGCCGTTGTTAATGCCTGAGCTGAGGGGCTTCTCAGGGGAGAAGTTGTAAAAATACTTAAAAAAATAGGATTCAATCACATACGCACAAAGGGTTCTCACGTGGTTTTGCGAAAAGGCGAAAATGTCTGCGTAGTTCCGCTGCACAGCGAACTTGCCCAGGGAACTTTAAAAAGCGTTCTCCGGCAGGCTGGCATCCGGTTAGATGAGTTCCTCAAAGACTAACTCGTCATCCGGTCATTACGAAGTTGGCCCACAAAATGGCCACAATACAGGTATATACTTTTGCAATAACTCTTAAAAGATGTTCCGAGCTTCCACCATATAAACTTTACAATACTTTTAAAAGCTCTGAATCCAGAAATACCAAGGATTCAGAGCTTTTAAATTCCCCCTTTAAAGTTATATAACCGTGCGATTGGGTTACGGGCAGGAAGAATTCACAGGCCACGGGTTCAGGGGAATGGCGAGCACGCTGCTCTACGAACACGAATGGCCCGGTGATGTGATTGAGCTGCAGCTTGACCATCAGGAACGCAACAAGGTCAAAGCGGCTTATAATCACGCTCAATACTTGGGGAAACGCAAAGAGATGATGCAATGGTGGGCGGATTATCTGGACGGGCAGATAGTAGAGGCCGTTACATGGACAATATATTCATAGAGAGATTATGGCGCAGCGTGAAATATGAGGAGGTGTAATAAAGGATTACGAAACGCTGCCTGAAGCGCGATCCAGTCTGACGGAATACTTCCGTCGTTACAACGCCTTCCGCCCTCATCAAGTACTTGGCTACAAGACCCCGAGTGAGGTTCATTTTCCACCTGATGAGGTTGGGGGTTTACCACCAGACTAGGGAGCTATTTTTCTCAAATCTGTCACATAGTGGTCTTGACAATTGGGACCACCTCGATTCTCAATAGGTATCAAGATGTGAGTTTCAAATAACCTGTACGTGAGGAGTTATCATGCATGTATATAAAAAAGCTTTCGCTTTACATAATATCGCTAAATGAAGAAGAGAGGCTGCCTAAAGTTTTGGATTCAGTGAAGGGAGTCGTCGACGAGATATTGATCGTGGACTCTGGCAGCACAGATCGAACAAAGGAGATCGCTGAATCCTATGGGGCCCGTTTCGTGTTCCATAAGTGGGAGTCCGTTGGGCATCAGGTAAAGTGGTCGGAAGAACAGTGTTCATACGATTGGGTGCTGAGACTGGACGCGGACGAGGTACTGTCCTCCGAATTGGCGGCTGAGATATTGCGCGTCAGGGAGAACGGAGCTAAGGACGGGTATTACGTAAAGATATACGACATGGTCATAGGAAGGAATAGGCCGAACCCATTGGTCAAAAATCGCAAGATAATCAGGCTCTACAATAGAACTGCATACGCCATGACGGGGCGGTTGGGGCACGACGACGTTGAGCCCGTAAAGGACGGCGCGACAGCCTCGATATTGAGCGCTCCCCTGCTTCACTATACGTTTCTGTCGATCCATCAAATGGTGGACAAACACAACGTGGAGACCGACAGGTTGGTGGAAAGGGCCATGATACAGGGAAAGAATTATTCGCCGTTGCGGATCGTAGGGACGATGACGTTCAATTTCCTCAAGATGTTCTTCATTGACCGCTATTTTCTCTACGGTTTTTGGGGGTTCATTTTGAGCGTGGACTACGCGTTTTTTAGATTTTTAAAATTCTCAAAGTTTTACGAGCAGAAGCAGTTGGAGAGACACAGCTATTTCCGCCGTAAGCCGTTTTCAACGCGCCGTCCGTAACCGCAGCACTTTCTCGTATATGGTCATATACGTTTCGGCCAATGCCTCGCTCGTGAAATCGCTCAGGCGTTCGTATCCACGCGAAACGACGCGTTGAATCAGAGATGTACTCGAATCCGTCAGCCTCTTCATTGCTGAGACCATCGCTGGCACGTCATCGACCGGAGTCAGGAGTCCGTTTTCTCCATGCGTGATTATCTCCTTCGGGCCACCCTCGTCCGTAGCGATGACAGGCAGGCCAGAGGCCATCGCTTCCAGGAGTATTATGCCAAACGGCTCTCCTCTTGACGGCAGGACGAAGAAATCAGCCCCCCACAGCCAAGGACGAATATCGGAGACGTACCCGTCGGAGAGGATCACCTTGCCGCCGAGTTCCAGCGATTCGATTAGGCCGGAGTACGCCGGCCGCTCTTCCCCGTCTCCGGCTAAGAGTAGGCGGGTATCGCCGCGCGAACTTACGAACCTCGCAAACGCGCGTATCAGGAAGTCGAACCCCTTGTTTCTTCGGAAGACGCCGGCTGATATTAGTATTTTTTCGTTTGGCGATATGCCCAGACGTTCGCGGAATTTCGCGCGCACAAGATCGTCTCGCGCGTACTTTTTCACATCAATCGAGTTGTACACCACGTCTATTTTTTCCGGGCATAGCCCTTGATGAATCATATAATCCCTTGTCCACGCTGAACAGGCCATAAAATGATCAGCCCCGCGATAATACTTAGCCTTCGCCGCCTTATCGAGCGTGGCGATCGTAGGTATCTTCAGTATCTTGTTCCAGAAACCAGCCATTGCGGCGGCGGCCGACAACCTTGTGTGTACAATATCAGGCCCCACGCTCTTCACGATGGCGGCATACCGCGGACAGAGTATAGGAACGTTAGAGGCTACAGGACGCCACGTGAGTGTCTCTATCCCCTTAGATACAGCTTCGTGCTGCATGTCGCCACCGGGGCCGCACAACAAAACCTGAGACAATCCTTTGCGCTCCAGCGCCTTCATCAGGTCAACAAATGGAGTTCTAAAAGACAGCGAATCGCTTTCGACGTAGTGTAATACTTTCAAAGTATCCCCTCGTAATTTCATTGCAGCCATCCACGATGGCAAACCATCACCAAACTGAATGAAACTCAGCGATCTCGAGCTGATTTTCATAATAGCCTTATATTAAAATTATACCCAATTTCGATAAAAAATGCCATTCGTAAGGATCATAGAATATGCGTTATAATCTTGGCGAAGGAAGACTTGATATTCAGCATTTTCAGGAGTGTTGTTGTCTCTGAAGGGTTTATAGAGGACGTGGGGTCATAGCTGTGGGAGGACGATTATATGGGCGATATCTCGACGGGAAGACTGGTATCCGCCTCCATGTCTCGGTTGTCTCAATTCACGGGAGAGGCGCTAGCGGACAGGATGACCGGCGTGTGCCAGAGAGTGCTTGAGAGGCGGTTCCGATGAGCAGGGTTATGTTGATCCTGCCAGAGCTATCGGAGGGGGGCGTTGAGAGGCATGTCGTGTCGCTCTCCAGAGAGCTCAGCGCGCTGGGATGCTGGGTCACTGTCGTCTCGGCCGGCGGAGGGCTTGTCAATGAGCTTGCGGATGGAGTGAAGCACATCGAGATGCCGGTGCACAGAAAAAATTTACTGACCATCGCCTCATGCGCGCGCAAATTGGCCGACATCGCGGTCAGAGGCGGAATTCAGATCATCCACGCGCATTCGCGGGTTCCCGCGTGGATAGCCCTGATGGTAAAAAAACTCTCCGGAATCAAACTGGTATACACAGCGCATGCCCGCTACTCCTTAAACTACGCGCTCCTGCCACTTCGCTCGTCCGACGGGGTGATATGCGTCTCCAGGGCGGTGCGCGATCACCTGTACAATTGGCTCCCGATGAGGAGTTTCGTGGAGGTGATATACAATCCCGCTCCCGATGATACGGTGTCATGGACGGGGAGTGATTACCCGGTCAAGCGCCTGTTGTATCTTGGCCGGCTGACTCCGAAAAAAGGACCGATGACCATTATAGAGGCGCTCGGAATGATCGGTGGGACCGACTGGATTTTAGACGTCGTCGGCGAGGGGAGTATGTTGAACGATCTGATGCGCCGGGCCAACGATCTTGGAATCGCAGACAAGGTGTTTTTCCGAGGCCGGCGCGACGACTCAGCAAAGTGGATGTCGAGGTGTGACCTATTTTTGTTCCCATCGTTCGATGAGGGGATGAGTTTGGCGCTGATAGAGGCCTTGACCACCGGCGCTCCGTCGCTTGCCTCCGATATCCCATCCGTAAGAGAGATGACTAATGGATTCGGCCTGATCAAGCCCGGGGACAGCGAGGCATGGGCGACCCGCGTAAAAAACTTCCTGCTGTACCCTGAGAGCGCTGACGGACTCGAACTTGCCGTAAAACTGCCGTCTCTGAAG
>JAIRWR010000006.1 GCA_031268885.1 Synergistaceae bacterium | reverse complement strand
ACGTTATTCTCGGAGTCTGCTCGCGGAATCTCGCCGCAAGGATCTATAACAGACCGGCTGCTGTCAGGTTCAGCATCACATATCTCTCCGTTGCGCGGAATGCTTCCAGGATCTGTTTCATTTCTTTTTTCCCAGTTATTTTTTCCAGCGGGTCAGGCTTTCCTCTTTTCGCAAATCTATCCAGTTTGGGCATGCGCTTGCTCCAAAAATGATGACCGAAAGCATTCAACAACTGCTTCAGCGTCCGAAACGTTACTTCTATACTTGAATCGATACCCGTACAGATCGTGCGTATCCATTGTGTTATTACGGTTGAGAGCACCCACGCGTTAGAACGAAAGAAATGGATAAGAGTCTCATAACCACGGGGGAACAGACCCAGAGTACGGATTGAATACTTGATAATGGCGCTGAATCCTGTGATAACGCCAATTCAAGCAAGATCGAACTTTCACCCATCGAGATTGAGCGCATTACAGGCAGCGGCACGTATACTATAGAAATATCTGTAAATGACATCTTTTCAAGGGGTCATGTTTTTAAATATATGTACATATCCCAAAAATGATATATTAGATCAATTAGGTAGATTTATTAAGAAAATCGGTTGCGCTTTCTGAATATTCTGTTATGGTTTATCCGTAGTAATTGCGGGTTCAAATTTGGGGCTGCGAAGTGTCTGAAGAACCAGTGCTTTCTTCAAACCACAGGTTGACAAGTAAAAAACCTCTGTGGGAGTTGTCTGTCCCTGAGTTCACGAGATTCGGCCATTTCACTCAATGGGTGAAAGTTTGATTTCACTTGAATCGGCATTAACACCAGACTCAGCACCATCTTAGAAGCGAAGATATCTTGATTTTGCGGCGTTCGTATAAATAAAATTCTATGTCAATAAACATTCGTGTATAATGCTAACAGACTTGATTTTTAAAGGGAGGTTGTATTCTTTGGGAACTTTCAGAATAAATATAGATGGTAGTGAAAACTTCGGCGACTCTGAATTTGGAGGAGCCGGTCATAAATAGTAAAAGCATAAAAAATAAAAATAATCAACTATTTGCATTAAAATTTATTTCACCATTTATCTTTTTCGTAGTTATTGTGCTCCTTTCTTCAATAAGGGGTATAAATAATGGATATTCAAGATTATACTTAACTGACACATACTATGTTATTGGTATATTAGAATATTTGGATACTATAATACAACAGAATAATTCTACTATAAATCTAGCGCGATCACAACTTAATAACTATAGTACTAAGGCATTTTTTGAATTAATTAATAAAGGAATATCAGGAACTGATATTGAGAACGGAATAATTAATTATGCTTCACGTAGATATATTGATGATTATTTGGATCAATTAGAACAAAGAGAAGGCTTTAGAAGGGATTCTTTGGAGTTTGGAGAGAGAGGTATTAATAGATTACGGAAACAATTCAAAGAATATCATGATGAATATTTTAAAAATCTTGAAATATTCATTAAGAAAGACGGACAAATTGGAAGCAGTGATATTTTTTTAATTGGTTTAGACAGCAGGCAAATGAATATGAAAAGGCTGGAGGGATTCTTCACTGATTATATTAATAAAATTGATAATTTAAATCATTATTATTCGGATCATTGTTATCATTTTCGTAATAAATATTGGATCCCTTCATTTGGGGGAAGAGTATTATCGAAAAAGGTAATTATTTACTAAACGCATCACGTGTAGCATCGAAAGAGGATTGATATAATGCTCAGTAAACAGAACGCAACGAAAACATTTATTTTGTTCTATATGATTTTAAATACTTGGAATAATGCATACGCTAGTGATGAAATAAATTTTGTTGCCGCTAAAGATGCCGCTTCATCGATAAACATATTTGCGTTTGATTTGTACAAAGAGCTTGTCCGTGATAAAGATGCAAGTATTTTTTTTTCTCCATATGGTATTTCAACAGCCATGAGTATGTTATATCTTGGTGCTACTGAAACTGCGAAAGAAGAAATGCAGAAAGTGTTACATTATCAAAATAATAATCATTATCTGATGATGAACCTAAGAAAAACACTCCAGCTAAAAATAAATCATAACCCACTTTCTAACGATTTATATGAAACTGCAAGAGCTAATAGCGGAACAACGCCATCTAAGCTACTTATTGCTAATGCTGTTTGGCCATCTATTAATATAGATCTCCTTCAAAAATATAAAGAGAATATTAATCAATACTTCGATGGGGAAGTTATTCAATTGGATTATATAAATAATAGCGAAGAGTCTGAAGTAATCATAAATAAATGGGTTAGCGACAAAACAAATAATAAAATAGAGAGCATCTTCCCAAAGGGGGCTTTTAACTTGGGTAATCTCACACGCACTTCAATGATAATTACTAACGCGATATATTTTAAAGCCGACTGGCGTTTTCCATTTAATAAATCAGAGACACGGCAGGATATTTTCTATGGTATAGATGGTAATATACTCGTAGATATGATGAAAACTTCAATACATGGGATTAAGTACTCGGAAACAGAGACATTTCAAATTGTTAATTTGCCATACATTGCTATAAATTGTGGAATGATAATTATATTGCCAAAAGAAATATCTCTTCTATCTACAATAGAGTCTATGCTTTCGGCAGAAAAATATTATGATTATTTAGCAAGCGGAATAGAAACAAATGTTAACTTATTTATGCCTAAATTTATTATGAATATAGATTTAAAACTTAGTGTTTACTTTGCAAAACTCGGATTCAAGTCATTATTTTCTTCATCACAAAACAACAATTTTAACAATATGCTAAGCACAGAAAAGGGGATGTCGATTAATGATATTTTTCATAAAACATTTATAACAATTGATGAAAATGGTACAGAGGCATCTAGTACTTCAGCTATTCTATTGCAAATATTGGGAGCTATGCATCAAGATGTGGCATATACCGAATTTAGGGCAAATCATCCATTTATATATTTTATAATGGACTATGATACTAATACTATACTATTCATGGGACGATATATGGGCGACATATAATATTAAAAAGGAGTTGTTGATATGCTTGATAATGGATGGATTGTAATGTCTCGCGATGATAGTTTTTGGCCAATTCAAGCTTTTGGTAGTGCAAATGTAAATGATTTTAATAATATCATTAATACTAATTTAGACTTAGGCATTCCAGTTTGTGTTGGTTTTCACTTTATTGACGTAATCGTAAGAGGCAGCGCCAAAGCCCCGATTGCGTCATACCCAAGGGGCATCGCAGGAGACGCATTCCATCACGAGCTCGGCGACAGACAGAGCGTAATCGAACCTGGAACGGTAAGCCGAATATCCTTAAGGTCTGGCGCATAGACGATGATCTTGTGCTCGCGGTTTCCGGCACGACAGACAGAGTGACCGTCCCCGGCTGGTTCGGCGCAAGACGAGGCGAGGACAAGACCAGCGTGACACAAGTATCCTTAACTACGACGGGACGACCTTCGGCGTCTCTGAATTTAGCGGAGGCTTCGGAGGTTCAGGCGGCTGCAACGCGGGGATCATAACATTCGTCATGCTGGGAGTGACTGTGGCGGCATACAGAACTCTCCGCGGGAAGAACAGATAGAGGCTGTAGACAGACTGACGGAAACAACCTGTGGAGGAGATGCCAGTTCGGTATCTCCTCTTACTACGTATGTGCATAGGTACTGGGATATCGAGAGCGCTCCCATCACTCTTCCGATTCCATCTCGGCTTCGAATATCTCCTCATCATAGCCGGAGTCGGGTATCGCCGCCTCCGGAACCCGCCTGGATTCCTCCAGCAATACGCTGTACAGGGCTTCGTGTTTGTCTATCAGATTCTCTATCCTCCATTCGGGATCAGGCGTCACCCGCGGGTAGGGTTCATCGTAGATCTGGAGCATCGCGTCTCTCAGCGCCAGAGGATCTCCCGTCGGAAAGAGCAGGCCGCGGCGAGGCTGAATCACATCCCGAACTCCCCTCGCGTCGGAACCTATGACCGGGACGCCCAGGCATATAGACTCCATCGCGGCCCTGGACAGCCCCTCTCTCTCAGATGACATTATCGTGGCCTTTGATGCCAGCATCAGCGACCTCGGGTCCTTGACCTGGCCCAGAAAGTGCGTCCTGTGGTGGACCAGTGAAGTTCTCGCCATCAGCTGGATTTTTTCGCGAAGCGGTCCATTTCCGGCAAAAGCGACATGAATGTCGGGGTTTTTAATCTTCGACATGGCCCTGATTACGTCCTCATGGCGCTTGCCCTTGTCGAACGAGGCGACCATCGTAAAGAGCGAGTCATCCGAGCGAAGCCCTATCTCGTCGCGAGTCCTGCGGATCTCAGCGTGACTCACACTGCTCGGGTCATACTTCGAGAAGTCCAGCCCTATGCCTGGCATGTATACGAGGCGTTCCCCGGGAACTATCCCGTACCTGGCCGAGGCCTCCAGATCCTCGTGGTTTATCACGATCAGACGGTCTGTCCACTTACCGGCCTTTTTCTCCAACCGCCTGAAGATCATGTTCCGCACTCTGCCCCCCCCTCGGAAGAAGTGAAACCCGTGAGCTGTGTAGACCACTTTGGGGCGCGAGGGAGATTCTATCTTTCTCGTGGCATACCTCATGATAAACGACGCCACGGGGGTGTGGACATGTATTATGTCATAGCCGCCGTCTTTTATAATCTCCCGTATTCTCTCCGGAGTCTCGGCAAAATTTCCGGAGGAGAGCGGGTTTCTGCTCCAATTTACATCATAAACAGCATCGAAATGACTCCTCAGGTCCTCCCTGGCGGAGATGCCGCTGGACATGGCATCGACCCTCCAGCCAGAGTTCCTGAAGTGATCGGCGTACGGCAGAAGAAAAGCCTTTATAGTGTCGGGTACCGTCGCCGCGATCAGCAGACCCGGCCCGGCGCCGCCGAGTTCGTCCATTTAAGGCTCCCCGATCTTTGTTCTCAGGAAATACCGCCTCGATATCTCCATCATGAACATCTCCATCTGAGATGAGTCCTCGGGCGGTATCGGGACCGCCACCTCCGGTCTCGCCATCTCCATCGTCTCCCTCTCAATCATGTCGTTGTCTATGAAGACGAAAGAATCAGGCCCAATTCCAAGTTCTTCGGCAATCGATTCGAGGTTGGCCGGCTTGGGCTTCGAATTCACCCTTATCGCCGCGAAATCTTCCTTGCGAAGCAGCATGGCCGGATGATTTTCCACACATTTCAAGGCTGTCTTCATACTGTTCTTTGAAATTACGGCAAGCATGACGCCGTTCTCCTTCAGGTCGAGCAGCCTCCGCTGAAAGTCGTAAAAACGTGAGCCAGACCCAGTCGCGTCGAGGTGGATTCCGTCGATGCCGTCTACCGCCAGGGAGCCTCCCCAGAGGATATTGTCGAGGCTGAGCGCGATACAACGGCGGCGCGGAGTCCTGTACGCCCTCCATATCAGCGATATCTCAGTGGCCAGGGCATCCTCGCCCTCCTTGGAAAAGGGCATGTACCCCATGTACCAGACTCTGTTGTTGTAGAATTTTTTTCTTCCTAGCGTCGCGCATATTTCGGACAACTCCAGAATGGGGAGGCGGAGTTGTTCGAGAGACCGTCTCCAGAAGGCTTCCGCCTGCGGTTCAGGCCTGTGCGACACTAGCGGGTGCGCCCTGATCAGCGGGATGTCGATAGTCGATACGACAAATTTGGTCCTGTCGTGCCTGCCGGCCGCGCCGCCGATAATATCCACAACGGACGAGATCATTGCCTGAGCTGTCTCCAGACTGGACAGCGAATCCTCTCCGAGCAGAGTCCTCCCGTGCAGAATGATGAATACGATGTCCGGTTCACACCTGTACAGCTTCGACTTCTCATTGCAGAGCCCCGACAGCCATGAACTCCTGCCGAGTGGGTAGTAAACATCATCCTTGGTAACATTGCTCGTCTTCATCGCCACGTGCGCTATCGTTGCGTTCGAGATCAACGCGATACTCATGATTCGACTTCATCTCTCCCCTCTGTATGGCGGCATGGTTGCGTCTCCGGCAGCTGAAATGCCCTCTCTTCCGATGATTTTTTTTACTGTCAGCAACATAATCTTTATATCCAACAGGATACTTCTGTTATCAATATACCACAAATCCAATGAGAACTTCTCCGGCCATGATATCGCGTTGCGCCCATTTATCTGAGCCCAGCCCGTTATGCCAGGTTTCGCGCCGAGGCGTCTTCGTTGATCGTCGCTGTATAACGGGACATACTCCATAAGAAGCGGGCGAGGGCCCACGAGGCTCATGTCGCCGCGCACAACGTTCCACAATTGCGGCAGCTCGTCTATGCTCGTGGAGCGCAGCCGGGCGCCGAATTTCGTTATGCGCTCGGCGTCTGGAAGCAGGCGGCCGTCCCCGTCCCGCTCATCGGTCATCGTCCTGAACTTGTAAAGCTGGAACGGTCCGCCAGACATGCCTGCCCTCGTCTGAGAGAATACAGCCGGAGGCGACATCTCGCGCCTGATTCTCAGCGCGGCCCACAGCATCAGAGGGGAGAGGACGATCAGCCCCGCGATCCCGCCTATGATATCCATAACCCGCTTCGCGGTAAGATAGAAGAACATGTCAGCGCAGTATGCCAGACAGCGTCTCTATAACCCTGTCCTGATCGCTTTTTGTGAGGTTCGACCCGGATGGCAGACAGAGCCCGTTCTCAAACAGTCTCGCCGAGACGTCGTCATCTCCGTGGCGGTAGTACCTCGCGCGCTCGAAGACGGGCTGGAGGTGCATCGGCTTCCAAACGGGGCGCGATTCTATATTACGCTTCGCCAGAGCGGCGATTATGTCCAGGTTTGTGACTCCGGTGACGCTTGGATCTATAGTGAGCGTGGTGAGCCACCTGTTCGTCCTGCTCCAATCCGGCTCGGGCATAAACTCCACTCCCGGCGTTCCGGAAAGGGCTTCGCGGTATCTCTCATACACGGCCCTCCGCTCCCCGATCCGCCGCTCCAGCAGCTCCAGTTGAGCGCGCCCGATGCCGGCGAGGACGTTGCTCAGCCTGAAGTTGTATCCAAGCTCGGAGTGCTGATACCACGGAGCTCTGTCCCTCGCCTGGGTCGAGAGGAATCTGGCGCGGTCTATCGACTCCTCGTCGTCAGACAGCAGCATTCCGCCTCCGGACGTCGTTATTATCTTATTTCCGTTAAACGAGTAAAAGCCGAAATATCCGAAGGACCCGGTGCGCCTCCCCCTGTACAGGCTGCCCATCGACTCGGCGGCATCTTCTATGACAGGGACTCCCCGAGACTCGCAGATCGGGATGAGCTCGTCCATATCGCACGACTGACCGTACAGGTTCACGATCACGACAGCGGCCGGACGCGCGCCCTCCGCGCCGGCATCCTCGAAAGCCGCGCGAAGCGCGGTGGGCGACATGTTCCAGGATTCGGGCTCCGAATCAATGAATATCGGCACAGCTCCAGCCTGAACGATAGGAGCGAGCGACGCGATGAACGTCAGAGACGAGCAGAAGAATACACTCCCCCGGCCGATCCCGAGGAGGACGGAGGCCAGCTGCGCCGCCGCCGTTCCCGACGACAGGGCAAGCGCCGATTTCACTCCTGCGTATGCCGCGCACTCTCTTTCGAACGCCTCAACATGAGGGCCGAGTGGAGCAACCCAATTCGTGTCGAACGCTTCCCTCACATACAGGATCTCCTTGCCGCCCATGTGTGGGGACGACAGATACACCCTCTCCTCTATGTCACCCATGACATATATCCCGATCTCCAGGCTAAAATTTCACGCGACATGCGGATACCCCCAATTCCCCGATTTGGATATATAATAATATCAGGTGATTCGTTCCAACGTCATGATACGTTTCGCACATTCTAGCATGACTATCGCGTGAAGGACGTTTTTTTTGTCATGTTTTGATTATGGGTTGTGAGCGGAGGCATATTATGTGTGGATGTATTTACGCGTGTTGTGGTTATGTGTGGCGCGCGTAAGTGTGATTGTATGTAAAAAAAATCCCATACGGAAGCGAAAGAGGTTGATGCAAAGGTGAGTTTTCGCGCGCTGAACTTTTTCAGTATGACCAGGTCAATGTGTGCCGGTATTTTTCTGGTGTCCGCTGCTGCCGCGATGTTGTTGGCCGCTCCGTGTACCGCGCTGTCCGCCGAATCGTCCATCTATAACATCGAGGATCCCGAGAGGCTTATGTTCACCATACGGCTATCCATGACGGTGGGGGATCAGGCAAAGGTGATATTTCCGGATGGCAGGGAGGTTGACGCTGGCAGGATCAAAGCCGTGCCTATAAAGAGCAGGCATCCTGGTTTCACGGCCAGCAAGTACGGCATAGGAGGACAGGTCATAGCCTCGGCCGCCAACGCCCATCACATTCAGATCTCGGTAGAGGACGGCGCTGGGCGAACCATGAGCCTGATACCGTCGCAGACCTTCGCTGTGGCCCCTGGATACGGAACATCATTTATAGTCGAGGGAGTAGGGGGATCGGGGCTGTGGGGCCGCTACGCGCCGTACGTGAGCAGTCCGGTCTATATAATCAACAGGGCGGGGATGCCCGTTTTTTTCAATAACATACAGCTCTTTCAGTTCGCGACAGCCGTCGAGATAAGGGTATACAGGCCCGATGACGACATAGAGTATATCGAGATTGAAAACCGCGAGGGCGGATCCGCCTGGTATCACGACGCGAGCGGAGATCATCAGTTCGCGGTCGTTGAGAGCGGAGTTACGGGAACGGGACGTTTCGAGGGGACTATGTATCAGGGACTGGGAAGAGTCCGGGCAAATCACCCGGGCGTCATCTGCATAAGCACCTGCCGCAAGCCGGAGATAGGGGGCTTTCAGATAGTTCCAGTGAGCCATACATACTCGAAGGAGATGCAGAGAACAAGGCGCATGTCCCAATATATAGTGCTGAGAGGGATCGAATTCGAGGATCTCACGGGGCGGCCGCCGTTCTTCCGCGGCTCGATCAGACCGGGCGACACGGACGTAACCGACTCGCGCGAGGGATGGGTCATTGGAAAGATAGACGGAGAGTGGCAGGAGCTGCCCGACATCTCCGGCCTCACCGAGAACAGCCTGACAGGAATTGAGGCGTTCAGGATCTACCTGAGTTGAGGTTTGAAAGCGCCGGCTGAGGGTCAAGAGAGCGTCTGGCTGTTCTTGAAACGATGGCGGCATTTGGATTTATGGGGGTGACCGCAGTGAAAAGAGAGAGCTACGACAACGAGAAGGACAGGTTTGACCACGGTTACGTTCAGATCTACACGGGCAACGGCAAAGGAAAGACCACCGCGTCGATCGGGTTGGTGATGAGAGCGCTCGGCGCTGGGCTGAGGGTGCTCTTTGCCCAGCTCGTCAAAGGATCGAGGTACAGCGAGATAAATATGCTCGAACGAATATCGGATCTCGGCGGCTCTGTAACATTCAAGCAGTACGGGGAGGGCCGCTTCATCGTCGGCGAGCCGTCCGACTCCGACAAGAAAGCGGCTAAGCTCGGGCTGGAAGAGATTCGAACGGCCATGATGAGCGGGAAGTACGATCTCGTGGTGCTCGACGAGGCAATCGTGGCCGCAAAGCTGGGGTTGATCTCCTATGATGATCTGATCTCCCTGATCGATGACAGACCCGGTATGGTGGAGCTGGTGCTAACCGGCAGGGGCGCGTCGGAGGAGCTGATGGAACGCGCCGACCTGGTCACGGAGATGAGGGAGATAAAACACTACTACCAGAAGGGCGTGATGGCCCGAAGGGGCATAGAAAGCTGATAATAGTATAACGCGGTTCACGAATTAACGTCACACAGAGAGAAGCGCGTAGTATATAATGCGGTTCACGAATTCACGTTACACGGAGAGAGGCGCCGCTTAATGAATAATAATCTGAAACTTCGGGACTTCGCGCTTGTATCGATGTTCGTCTCTATAATATTTATCATGATATTCTCACCGATAGGCTTTATACCTCTGCCGCTCGGAATGAACGCCACGATAATTCACGTTCCGGTCATAATCGGTTCCATAATATTGGGCCCGCGCGCGGGGGCTCTTTTGGGCTTTTTCTTCGGACTCGGCAGCCTGATCCGCGCGACGATATCTCCGACTCTGCTCTCATTTGTCTTCTCGCCTCTGATTCCATTTCCCGGCACGGACCGCGGCAGCGCCTGGGCGCTTCTGGTCTGCTTTGGCCCCCGCATATTGGTCGGCGTCGTCCCCTACTACGCCGACAGATTTTTGACGCGCCTCGCGTCAGGGAAGTGGCGCGTCGCCTCGACCTTTATCGCCGGAATAGCCGGCTCGATGACAAACACCCTTCTGGTAATGCACCTGATATTCCTGATATTCGGCGACGCCTACGCAAGCGCGTTGAACGCGGCATCCGGACTCGTCTACGGAATGATTCTCGCCGTGATATTCGCGCACGGCATTCCAGAGGCCGTGGTCGCCGGAATCTTTACCTCAGCCGTCTGCAAGGCTCTCGACAGCTTCAATAAGAGACGCGGGCTCTGACATCGGAATTCGAAAGACTCGTTTAACGCGCCGCGCCAATCTGAAATCAAAAATTTGAGGTTGAAAGAGTCGATTCGAGCGTCTGCCGCTCCCCGACAGACGCGTTGACTCCGGTTCGAATGCACGCCGATATCGGCAATTCCACAGATCCTCCCCAATCTCACTCCCTATTCCTACTCCTTGAAAGAGATAATTGAAGATAATTAGCGTTATTTGCGTTTATATGAAACGCATTAGTTCTATTTATAAATATATTGAGGCTTGAATGATGATAATGGCCTAAATATAATAGCTCTAATATAGCGGGGATATGAGTATCTTAAATAGACCTGCCATTAACCGCGTATATCAGCGGGTGTTTCGAAGGGAATGATTGGCGTGGACCGAAAAAAAAATATTTTACTGAGAAAGAGCGCCGCGACGCTCATGCTGGCACTGTTTATCCTGCAGATGCCTCTGCCGGCATTGGCCGCCGCAGGCAGAGTGACGGTTAACGCGCCGCTGAAGAATGAATTGGCGCTTGAGGATATCGACGCTCAGAAGGAGTCGCTGAAAAAGCCGAACGTGCTCTTTCTGATAGAGGCTACGGCCGCTATGGCCTCCACGCCAAAGGGAGTCGTCCCACAGGTATGGAGGGACAGCCGGTGGGATGACTCCTACTGGGAGAGCGCCGAATGGACCATGACCAAGGAGAAATTTGGGTACACGATCTACGATATAAACAGGATGATGGAGGATTTCACGTTCGGAATGGGAGCTCTGCCTGTCGCCTGGAGGGGCGGCGACCTTCGCCCGGAGCGCAATCTCTACGGCAGGGAGAGGGACGAAAGCAACAATTTCAAACAGGGCGGAAACCTCAGCGAGGATATCGAGCTGAACAAGGACAATTACTACTTCCCGTTCCTCGAAGCGAATAACGCCCTTGTCGGGTTATACTCCAGTCAGCGCAAACCGCTCGAGGTCGGATTCACGAACACGCCCGAATTGTGGCCTGACAGGGTCCAGTACGGGAGATACACATTCCTTTCAAATTACTGTTCTGTGGGTCATCCTGCATCCGACTGGGGCGACGGCGTAGGGCTTAAAATCGGTTACACCAGCAGAAAACCGGTTATCGGAAACGATGGCAATGTTCACTGGCCGGATAATAATAAGAACTGGTACAACGAAAAAACGAAGAGGTTCGAGGATACGGGAATGAGGTTCCAGGGAGACGAGCAGGTGCGATACTATAATTACAGTCTCACCAACGACTATCAGTCCTTTCCTTATGCCCTTGTATTCAAGGACCCCAAGTATTGGCATTCCGGATGGGCGGGGCCCGGGAAACCCGGCCCGGACGATCTGGTGCCGAACGACAGCAGGATGTATCAGACGAAACTCGTTCTTTGGAATCTCTTGAAAAACGAGGATCTCTTCAAAAGCTTCAGGTTCGGAATGGCGACGACATTTCTCTCGCCGGCAAACGTAGAAATAGGAACGTACGGGTATACCCACTGCGGTATCGGTCATCCGCGGCAGGATATAAACGGTATTTTCAAAGTGGCTCCCTTCTCCGCGAACGTCAAGACGAAGAGCTACTTCAACAGGAATGGGGATGTCTTTCCGTCAATGGCTATGAAAGAGACTGTGGCCAGAAATATAAATCTAAAGGTTCCTGACGGATATACAAGGGTGAGATATGAAAACGGGGCGATGTACGGGCCCACCACGGGTGAGATCGAATGTTTTTTCACCATACACGGACAGTATTATCCGGTATGGCACAACGCGACCGTACACTCGAACTATGCCACGATGAGCGGGGACAAGAGCGAACCTGACGGCTGGTACTTCAACGACGAGAAGAACAGGAAAGATGGGAACAGCCAGGGAGAGAGATTTGACAGGAAGCTGTACAAGCTCATGAACCGGGCTTCCCTGCACATGCCGATACTGAATTACGATCACAAGTGGACTAAGGGCGGCCGGACGATCACACATATAGACAAGTTTAAGATGTGGATAAACGGAATCGCCGATATAAGAAGCGCCGGTACTTACAAAACAGACAAATATAGCGAGAAGAGCACTAACCACACGGCTCTGACGGAAGCCAACAGGATGAATCAGTTTCATTACTACAACGACCCCGAGATAGGGGTCGCCGGGGTGTTCGCCCTTCCGCAGGCGATATTCCCAGATCCCACTCACCAACACAGCACAACCGAGCAGGTTCTCAACCTCAGCCGGAGTTACTACATCAATAATGCCTGGGTATGGTACTCGATGCGGGATTACAACATAAATTACAGGGCCGACTTCCGCAGAGGCAGCGACGAGATAGAGACCAGCGGTATCCCGCGCGCCAGATTCAACTCCGGCTCCGGCGAGGCGACCGGTTCTGTGCTCGATTTTTTCTCGCCGAAAATTTCGTATTCAATCGCTCCTCCGATAACAAAAACAGATGAATTGGAAAGGTACGGCGATCAGACGGCGTATGTGCAGGTCCGAAATTCTAATACAAGAGCGAATGGCACTATTAGGGCTACGGTCACCATCAACGATCTCGACGACGTATCATTCCCGATAAGGAATAAGTGCGAGGACAACTGGCTTGTGGTGATCGCGTCCGGCGCGGAGCCAAAGATAGCTGACTCGTCAGTCTACTCTTACAGCGCGTGGGAAGCGGTCAAGAATCTCTATGACAGCACCGACGCGTCAAAAGCGAATAGCGTGATACTTTCCACGGGCGTAAGGAAGGTTCCATATGAAAAAGTCACGATGATGACAAAGGACCGCCAGGGTATTCGACATTTGAGCCAGATTGATCTCGACAAGCCGATCAGAACTCTGGTAATAGGGATAGTGGCGGACGAGAACGATCCGGACGTGAAGAACAATCCCAGGGTTCTGGCTGAGGTAAAAAGGATGAGGCTGAACCTAGTGCGGATGGCCGTCGCGGGCCAGGGGGAAGACGCCAGCAAGATCACGTACTCCAACATGTATAACGCGCCGTACCAGCCGTTCTTTGCCGACAACGTCGCGTCGCTGCAGATAGCCATCCAGAACGCGCTCACATTTGTGAGCGAGGCCCGGGAGCCGCAGCAGTCCAAGGGAGCCCTCGTCGAAATTAAGGCTGATCCATCCGGAGGTGAACATGGTTTTCTGTCGGCGACGTATCGAGTCGTCAACAACAATCAGTGGGAGGGGACGCTCAAGAGATACCGGACGGTGAAGTCCGGCGACAGAATCGTCAGCTTGGACGCATCCGCCTCTTGGGAACTTAGCGGCAAGCTCAAAAACAAGAGGGATAGCGGCGGACTCAACGTCGCGCACTGGGATGGCGCGTCTCAGAAATTCGTGCCGCTAACAGCTTCCGACGCTTCAGGCAGAGACATCTTTGGGCTGAGCGGCGTTATGCTGACGGATCCCAAGACGAACGTCTCTTACAGCTCGGCGCTTCATAAGTGGGTGCAGGGATACGATTATTCCTACTTGAATGGTCATGAGTACCCGCGCGGCAGTCTATTGGCCGACTTTGGGCAGTCGAGCGTCGCCGTGGTCGCCAAACCAGCTGTCTCCGCCGACTATCTTCCGGGTTTCAAAGCATGGGCGGCACTGGAAGCAGCCAGGAACAACCCTCCGATGCTGTACACTCAGACGAACGACGGCATTCTGCACGTCGTCGATCTGAAAAGCGGCAGCGAGAAGAAGACGATACTGCTCCCCCAGGTCCTGCTTCCGACACGCCTGGCCGCGTTGAAGACTATTCCGGCCGGCGCCGGCAAACTCTCATGGATGAACGTTACCGCGCCGGAGGGCAGGGACGGGTCGAAGAGATCGGCAGCCGGATTCACCCTTGATGGCCCGCTTCAGGTGAGCCGTTTTAGAGGCGTCACTCAAGTCTCCGATTGGGGGACGTACCTTCTTGGAACTCTTGGCAGGGGCGGCAATGGGCTGTATATGCTGGACGTCAGCAGCTATGACAACCCAAAGTTCATGTGGTTTCACGAAAGATACGGAGATCAGATGATATCCATGTCTCCTGGTATGGCCGCGCCTAAGTACGAGGTCGCCTCTCAGGCCGCGCACCCAGGTTATTTTAAATTGGGCTACAACAGTCCAAAACCAGTCACAGGCGTAGTTATGATCCCCGGCAAGGATGCCGCCGGCAATCAGAATACTCGGAACTTTATCGCTCTGTCCGGAGGAGTGCAGACCGAGCTGAACATCTCGGAAAATGGCAAGGAGGGAGCTGTTCTCCTGATACTGGACCCTAAGGATGGCAGCGTCATTCAGGCGTTCGACAGCGGTTCCATCGAGTCTGGCTTCCGTGTCGGCGGTGCTGAGACCGGCGAGGCGCCGTACATGGGCATGATGGTCTCCGAACCAACGCTCTGTGTCGCTGGCGCAGGAAACTCAAACATTGCGATGTTCGCGACCGGCAGGATTTACGCCGCCGACAACAGGGGGAATATCTTCGCCGCCCTCTTCGAGGAGGCGGATGGAAGCGGCGGCGTAACGCCAATGCAGCCGAGTAACTGGAAGCTGAGGACTGTCGCCACGCTTCAGAGCAGTCTCTCCTCCGCGACAACCAGTCAGCTGAATTACGCGATACCCTACGGCGTCGTTCTGATGAAAAACGGTTCGACGATGTGGGTCGCCGGAGGAACCTCCGACACGGCAGTCAGAAAGAGTTCTCCAAGCAACTCCGGCATAATGCCGAACCACTCGCAGATGATCTTCTCGTTCAAGACGCACGACTCGCAGGCGAAGCCTCTCGCGCTGAGTGATCTGCACCGGCTCGACATAACCCAGGGTTCGGTCATGCCAGCTAATGGAAAAGGCTGGTTCATTCCGCTCGAAGTGAATCGTTATAATTTCGCCGAATATATCTCGGCAAAGCCGACATTGGTAAACGGAGTTCTGTTCGTGCCGACATTCACCATGACGAAACTCGAAATAACCGACGCGGACGACCTCTGCAAAGCATCGTCAAAGGGCGTCAACGGATTCAGCCGCCTGTATGCGCTCGACATAGAGAACGGCGGCGCTAAACTCTGGACATCCTCCGATGCCGACAAAAAGTCGAAATATATCCAGATAGAGGGTGTAAAGCTGACTGGGCTGACCCGGGTAAGAGGGAACAATCGTAAAGACGGCAAGGCAACCCTGCTCGCCACGTTCGAAAATTTGACCGGCGACAAGATTAAGGACCTCGGACAGGAGAACGCGAATCTGGTCAAAGGTTTAGGCGCGATAGAGATAACCCCGCCCGCTAGCAAGGGCAAAGGCAGGGACAGACTGAAACCTGGGCAGAGCGTGCCGGTCTACTGGCTCATAAAATAGACGGTTTAAGGTCAAAGGCGTCCATCGTAAGGAGGGCCTCTCAATTAATGAGAGGCCCTCCTAAGTTATCGGTTGTACGCAAATCTTGCGCCCGCCAGGGAATGCCTGGGTTTTGGCTGGGAACTACCGCCGTTCCAGATCCTCTGGCGCGCGCTTTTTCATTATGGATTCCATCCAGGACGCTATCTTCTCATCGTCCAAAGGAGTTTTGGAATGGGGCTCGTTCTCCACGCTGTTCTGAATCGCGTCTTGCAGAAGTTCTCCGACCATGTCGGCAGTCGGAGTCGCTGGCGCGCCGAACGGCATTCTTTTTTCGAGTCTTTCGGCGTCCGACAGCAGATTGGATAGGTCGTCTATCTCGTCCCCGCACTGATTTATCTCCTCCTGCATTCTGGTTCTTTCGCCATCGCTTATCGGGGAGACCGCGGCGGCTTCCGCTATGTCGCGCATCCTCTTCAGCCTCTTTAGGATGTCGTACAGAACAGCATCAACAGGAGAGACCGGAGGAGATATGCCGGTATCCACAATCTCTATCATACCGGAAGACACTCCCGAATTCATGAAATCCTTGGTCAAAACACGACAGCGGCGCATGTTTCCGTCATCGGACGCCAACCTTCTCAGCAGGTCCGCCCTGGACTTCGGTCCCCGAAACCCGCCTCTGTTTTCATCTCCTGAGCTTGGCGCCATTCTCATCATTCCTGTCATAATTTTCTTCGTCACATTATAACACGCGCCCCCCGAACGTCAGACGCATATAATCAGGGTTTTATTGATATCCGTACAATCGTTTAGACGTAGCTCAGCACCATTATCAAGTACCCAAACCCGCGGTTTCAGGCTGCCATTTCGGCATTGATTTTTTATAATGCTCATAAATTGAAGGTTCCAATTTAAAAAGCCGCTCAAGCAGTGCTTCTAAAGTAATACTTGCCATCTTATCTCGCACCGCATTACCGATCTCCGCATATGGATTTGCAAGGACATTGCGGATATTTTTGCCAAAGAGACAATAATCAGAGGCATGGGTGTGTATGCCAATCAGTTCATTAAGGGATGCGGGATCAACCGCCACATAAATATCTAAAAGCGAGATATCTTTAGGTTCCTTTTTTAGTGTCGCTCCACCAGGGCCCCTTTCAACATCAATAATTCCGGCCTTTTTAAGAGCGCCAAATAACTTTCTCACTTCCACTGGGTTACATCCAACACTGGATGCCAAACTGTCACTTGTCACCTTCTGATAAGAAGATAGCACAGTAATCATCAATAATATATGAACAGCTGATGAGCATTTGACACTGATACGCATATGTACCTCTCCTTTAGTTGTTAGTTTATCACAGGAAGAATCAAATATTAAGATGTAAGTATTGACGATACATCCAGAAGACGTTATAATGTAGAAGTTCAAGTTACATCAAAGATAAACTGACGGGCATAACGCGGAAATCCCGCGTTTTTGCTAAAGTTGGCATATTAACTACAGGGAGGAATAGAGTTGACTAGAGTGACAGATAGTCTGTTGATTCGTGGAAAACAGATTAAGAATCGGATTGTTATGGCTCCTGTATATACTTTCCCATTTAATGGAGTCAGTGAGGATTCCTTTTATAACATAGAGCATATCGAGCACTATACCAGACGCGCGGCAGGTGGAATGGGACTTATTATTGTTGCCAGTACACAAGTATATGGCGCCGCAGATGGGACAAAGCAATGGACGGCGAACAATATTGCGATTCTAAAACAGATTGCCGCCGATTGCCATGCTTATGGAACGATTGTATTCATGCAACTCTCCTGCGGTAATGTGGACATCAATCACTTATCGACGGACGATATTCATTCCATGCAAACGGATATGAAGAGCGCGGCGCTATCCGCTTGCGAAATGGGCTTTGACGGTGTGGAATTTCACTTCGCTCACGGATTTGCGTTATGTAAATTCTTGGATGCGTCCTTCAATCAGCGTAATGACCAGTATGGGAATAGCGCTATGAATAGGGCTCGTATCTTAACCGAATTACTACCTGACATTCGTAGTAATACAAATGTTGACTTTATAATTAGCGTAAGGATGGGTGAATATATGCCAGAAAGCCGCGATGGCATCGAAATCGCCAGAATATTTGAAAAAGCCGGCATTGATTTACTGGATATATCTTTTGGAATGGAGTCTCCGGAGAGGCCCGTTCCAGATGGGTTCCCGTGTAGTTCAGTAACATATAGTGGATGCAACATTAAAAAAGAAGTAAGCATCCCTGTTATTGCGGTTGGCGATATTAGAACAGAAGAGCAGATTCGGTTCTTGATTGAAAATGATTATGTGGATCTCGTGGCGATTGGTAGGGGGATGCTCACTGACCCTGAATTTGCGAATCATATTAAAAATAATGAACCTATCAGGCAATGCTGGAGATGTGGGGGCGTACCAGAAAAGTGTCTCTGGTTTACTGACTATCATAATTGCCCCGCAATGAAATGAAATATAAGCCGCTTTTGCTCACACAGAGAAGCGCTTTGCTGAGTCAAGCATGTCTACCGAGATTCTGGCCAACTCCTGAGACGAGCGCGAGACTTCCTGCATGGAGGCTGCCTGTTCCTGTGTCTCGGCTACGATCGACTGCGAATCCCTTGCGATCTCACTGCTCAAATCCTCGACATTGCGCACGGCGGACGCTATGCTGGATGTCTCGGAGGACATCTCGTGCATCAACGAGGCAATGCCCGTGAGCCCTTCGGAGCTCCGCACAGCCATCTTCGCCAGAGCGTCGAACGAGTGACCTCCATCGTCTACCGCAAGCGTCCCCTTTCTCGCCTCTTCCTTCCCGTTTGCCATCGCTTCGACGGCATGCGAGGTTTCCTTTTGAATCGAGGATATGAGGCGGGATATCTCCTCGGTTGCCGTGCGCGATTCCTTCGCCAGCTTTTCCACCTCCTCCGCGACTACCGCGAAGCCACGCCCCAGATCACCGGCGCGTGCCGCCTCTATGGCCGCGTTCAACGCGATGAGGTTTGTCTGGTTGGATATGTCCGCGATTATCCCTACAATTCTCCCGATTTCATTCGTCCTCTCCACTAAGGCGGTCACGACCTCGGAGGATATATTCACCGCGGACTCTATCATCTTCATCTGAGAGACCGCCATCCGCATGAATTCTCCGCCTTCGTTGGAGATTCGAACGGACTCCGCCGCCCCCTGCGCCATGGTATCGAGTCTATCTGTAATACCCACTATGCCGCCGGCCATGCCGTTTACCGATGTCATTATGGACTCTATCTCCTCACGCTGCTTGTCAGAGCGAAGGGAGACTTGTTCAATACTTTGCGATATCCTGTCCGTGCCGGACGACGACTGCGACGCGTTCTCGCGGAAGTCTTCGGACGCCCCGGCCATGTACGACGCTGATCTCTGCATGTGAGATACGAGAACTTTGATGTTAGCTATTGTGTGGTTGTACTGACTGGCCAATTTTCCAAACTCATCGTTCGTGAAGACATTCGCCGAAACGGTGAGCATTCCTTCTCCAACGGCCTCTGACACGCGAAGAAGCTCGTTTACGGATCTCTTTATGTCCCTCACCAGCAAGATGGGGACGACAACGGAGAAGACAGTCACCAAGATCAGTATGACGGCGATCGCGCGTTCCATTGAACGATAGAGTTCATTGCTCGCTTTCATAACCGCTAAGCTGCCTTCCTTGTTGAAGGTGACAAGATCCTCCACGGACACTTCCAGCGTTTCGAAGGAGGTCATGGATTCGCCGTTTATCAGCGACAAGAGGTTTATATAGTTTCCCGCGTCTGACTCGTCCAGCAGCCTATTCGAAATTTCCAGATACGCCTTCCAATTGCTTATTATAGTGTTGATCTCGATTAGGTCCTCCTGACGCTGTTCTTCAGCGTCATATGGGATGACCAGGACATCGTTCCTGTAGCCGTTCATTATCTCTTCGGCGATCTTTATGGCATTCGCCCTTCTTTGAAGGGTGTCTTTCTTATGGTCCGCATCCCTCTGCTGGATATAGTTCAGATCGAATCTTCTGACCGACACGACATTAAACTGCAAATCTCCAAGCTGCGAGATCCCTTCCGTCCAACCGTTCGCTTCTATAACTCTTCCATTGACAATATAAAGCGAACGCATGGAGTACAATCCGAAAAAAATATTTATCAATATTATTACAGAGAAACTCAGGATTAATTTCATCTTCATGCTGATATTGCTCAAAACCGATCACCTCAAGTTATCATTTTCACTGGCATCAATATTTCAGGCTATGCCGTGCCCTGTTGCCACGAACCATTGCTGTTGCTGATTCACATGAGTTAATTCTAAATCAATCGAGATTACTCTGAAAAGACCGGGTTAATTTTACCACGCGCGACATTCTTTTTCTCATGCCAATCTGAAAACACAGGGCTTAAAGCTGTGGCGTTTAAGCTGACGGAGGGTTCGTAGTGATCAATTGTCATGCGTGCCGGCATTGCGGGATTACGTTTTTAAGAATTGATAATCTCGACAGGCGCGGCAAGTTTTAACTTGAATAATTTATAGTTGGACATCGGAGGTAAAAGGAAGTAAAATAACATGAAGCGGTGATGTGTTTCTTGTACAATGTGAACTTGGCGGAGGGACGATTCCGCCAGTGTTCTATAATCAAGAGGAGGTATTCGTAATATGCACGCGTTAAAAAGAGTGTGTTTTTTCTGTTCCGCCGCGCTTTTCGTTGTTCTGTTGGCCAGTAGTGCGATGGCGGCGGAGGAAAAGGTTGGAGGAGTCGATCCTCAGAAGGTTCTCTTCCTGCATCCAAAGTATGAACAGACATTGAAACAGTTTAAGGAGATAGCCGACAACAAACAGAGAGAAGCTAAGGACGCTATAGATAAGGAAGCTGACAACAACAAGAAGGCTGAGATATTTCAGAATATGCGCAGGACGGTGGCCGAAGAGGAACAGAAATTGATGCAGCCCCTTTTTAACGATATCGACCTTGCTATCCGTAGCGTGGCGACAGCAAAGAAGGTGACGGTTGTAGTCGATAAGTCGGCGCTCTTTTACGGAGGTATCGATATAACTGACGACGTGGTCCAAGAGCTGAAAAAGAAGAACGTCAGCAGCAGTTAGAAAAAAGCGAAGGGGAATGGACAGATGAAGAGCGACCGGGTGGCAATGGCAGTCTTCTCTGGAACAGGAAACACCCTGCTTATGGCGGAGGCCTTGGCTGGAGAATTGAGAGACGCCGGAAAAGACACAACTCTTTCGCCTA
>JAIRWR010000088.1 GCA_031268885.1 Synergistaceae bacterium | reverse complement strand
TTAATTGTCGTCACGGTAGATGCCGAAACCTCCGACACTGTAAACGACAGCGCATCTGCTGACCGATAGGTGAGTGTTGTAACGATTGTATCGTTCACCGCTGTCTGGTAGTCCACATTCAGGTCCAGCGTCGCTCCGCCGGCGGCGACATAGGTTTCGTTCACGACAATATCCGACGCCATCCAGTCCCTGCGGTCGGTTTCGGTGACGGCATAGTGAGTGAAGAGGTTGTTCACGTTGTTATCATCTGTCTTAATATCGACAGCGCCGGCCGCGGTCGAAACCGTTATTCCGTCCGTCGTCACCGTGCCGGAGCTGACGCCGCCTATGTCCGTGCGGTAGGTCAGGGAGCTGCTCACCGTTCCAGTAGCGTCGGCGTCGATATCGAACACGGCGTCGAAGTCGTCGCCCGAACTTCCGTTTGAATATATGTTGCCAATATCCAAGGCGCGGGAACTTCTCAGGACGTCTTCCACTACCCCGGCGGCGAGAGCCTCGTCAAAATCGGCCATCATCGGGACCACATCGGAGAGCCTTATGTCGTATGTGCCGGGAGCGACTATATTCGGCGTGTTCGACGCGTCGAACGACTCGATGCCGACCGACGCGGACGCTGCCTGCTGCGCCCCTTCCATGTAGTAATTCACGCCGCCGAACGGCGTCTCCCTCGTCTCCAGTGTCCATACTCCCTCCACCATGTTGAGCGCGCTCAGCTTGCCGATGCCGGAGGCCGCGTTTATAAAGACGCTGGCCTCGTGCGTGCCGTGCTTGAGGTACATGATGTTGCTCTTCTGTACGCTCTCGCGCCCGGCCTGGATTTCGTCAAACGTCAGCTTGTAGTTGCCCTCCGCGTTCACAATCTGCCCGAACGCGTCGCGCGACAGCAGCGTAGCGCCCACAATGGCGCGAATGTCCGACGTGGACGCGCTCCAGAGTATGGCGGAGTCCCCGTTTAATATCTTCTTCTTGTTAAACTGTGTCTGGTTGGCTATGTTGTCGATCTGAGCGGCGAGTTCGTCAATCTCAAGCTGTATGAAGGAGCGGTCATCGTATGTGAGCGTGTCATTCGCGGCCTGAACGCTGAGTTCCCTCATGCGCTGGAGTATTGATTGGATTTCGCCGAGGGCCCCATCCGCCGTCTGAAGGAGCGAGATGCCGTCTTCGGCGTTGCGCCTGGCCTGGTCCGTCCCGCGAATCTGAGCCGTCATCTTCTCACTCATAGCTAGCCCTGCCGCGTCATCCGCCGCCGAATTAATCCGCAGACCGCTGGATAACTTCCGAATGGACTTCTCCATCTGGGAATTTATCTTTGTCATGGCATTATATGAAATAAGAGATGAAAGGTTGGTATTTACCCTCATGTCACACCTCCATGTGTAACCGCGAAAAGCTTCCATGCTCTTCATCGTCTGAATACACTAGTACTCAAATAACCTCAACAGCTTGATGCTATCATGGATTTACAAATAAGTAAATAGCGCCAATTCTGAAACTTTCCCTAAATCGCCCCGTCTTCATAAACCACGAAATACGGGATATCTTGCCGGATAATTTACACTGTATGGCTTACTGGCTCGTATCTCTCATCAGCGCGTAACCTCAACAGGAGCGCACAAGAAGATGCCAGCTGAAGCGCGAGCGGAAGGGGGTGGAATCGTGGCGAAGCGGAAAAAAAAGAAAAAGAGCCACCCAGCAGTTAGTGGCTGGAGGGCTCTGATCTTAAAACTGCTAAAGCTGCTTTTACGAGTTTTGGCTTAGGCTAGGGTGTAAGTCCCGGTCGAGGCCTAAACTCGACCGGGCGCCCAATTACCGGGGCCTCTTTTATTATACTCGGCATCGAAATATTTTCAAGAGAGAGAGATCACTCCTCCGGTCCCCTCTGCCATACTTTGCCATACTTTCGCGTTAATAACATATGGGATGCGCCGTCAGCTGGCTTTATCTCTCTTCAACTGCCCACACGCCGCGCTGATCTCCCGTCCGCGCTCCACTCGTATCTCCGACTCGAAGCCCGCCGCTTTGAGAACGCTCTGAAACCTGAGAATATCCCGCGGAAGACTGCGGCTGTATCTGGGAGTCACTGCGTTCGCCGGGATGATATTGACGTATGAATGCAGACCGCGCAGCAGCCGGACGAGAGAACGGGCATGGTCCAACGAATCGTTCTTGCCCTTGAACATAGCGTATTCTATCGTGATTCTGTCGCCCGTCGCCCTCTGATATTCATGGAGAACCGGGATAAGCTCGTCGAGGGGATACGACGTGTTGCACGGGACTAATTCGTCGCGGAGCTCGTTATCGGCGGCATGAAGGGAGACAGCGAGGCGGACTCCAAGTCCGGATTCGGCGAGCGCGTTGATTCCGGGAATTATGCCTGCCGTCGAGATTGTCATATGTCTTATGCCAAGACCGCGCGTCTTGGGGTTGTTCAATATCCTGACGGCTCCGAGCGTAGCGTCCGTATTTAAGAACGGTTCGCCCATTCCCATGAACACGACGCTGTTTATCTCTCTGCCGAGAAATTTTTCCATCACGACGAGCTGATAGGCAATCTCCCCGCGCGACATATCGCGCTCGAACCCTCCCGCTCCAGTAGCGCAGAACGGACAGCTGACCGGACAGCCGACCTGCGTGGACAAGCACGCCGTAACGCGGTCGCCCTGCTTCAGAACGGCGGTCTCGATCTTCGCTCCGCCTGGCAGGCGCATCAAAAACTTTCGCGTTCCATCGCCGGATCTCGACTCGTCCTCTATGACGGGCGGGGTAAAGTCGAACATCGAGGCCAACTGTTCTCTCAGAGGCTTTGAAAAATCTGTCATCTCCGACGGCGAGGTTACGCCTCGCCTCCACAACCAGCCGCAGATCTGCCCAGCCCTGTAGGACGGCTGCCCGATCTCCTCGAAGATCGAGAGCCAGTCCTCATAAGATCTATCAAACGCGCTCGGCGGTTTCATCCTGGCCCACCCGGACTCTCTCCCCTGAGAAAAACATTCTAAACCCATCATCCTTCCCGTATTGGACGCTTATCACAGATCGCATTATATGCGCCAGACACGCGAAAGTAAACCATGCCCGGCAAGCTGAGACAGCTCATCCGCGGCGACGCTAAAAGACGCTAAAAAGACGGCGGGCAGTAAGACGCTGCCCGCCGGTGTTCGTATTGAACCGCCTCCATTCACAAAATCAGGCTCTCATCGGGAGAACGGCCCCGCGGCTAAGCGCGTTACGCGCTCTGCGGCACTGATTCGGCCGGCCGCCAGCTCGCGCACGATCCGATCGGCGGCAGGACGTCGTCTCCCTGACCGCCGCTCACCTGGTTTTCTATGTATTCCCTTTCGAGCGCTCCATCCCGCAGCCATTTGGTGATGGCGTAATCCAGTTGAATTACGTCGATCGGCTTGGGGAGGAAGGCCTGAAATCCCCTTTCGAGAAAATTCTTCTCGTTTCCGATCGCGGAGTTTGCGCTGAGGGCGATGATGGGGATATTTTGGGCGTACTCCGTCCCAATCTCCTCACGAATGACGCGGGCCGCCTCGATGCCATCCATCCCCGGCATCATGTAATCCATGAAGATCGCGTCATAGACGATCCTCCCCTCGCGTATCCTTTCGACTGCCTGCCAGCCGCTGATCAGGCAGTCCACGCGCATTCCAGAGGACTCCAGCAGCTCCTTCGCGATCTCCTGATTGGCCTGAACGTCGTCAACCACAAGAACTCTCGCGGGTGGG
>JAIRWR010000038.1 GCA_031268885.1 Synergistaceae bacterium | reverse complement strand
TAATTTATCTCTTGTAATCATTTTCGGAGCTGCGGTTTTCTAATTTCATCATGCCGCAGATAGTATTCGCGGAGTTTTTTTAAACATAGAGTAGATGGAGAGGTTCTTTTAAGATGCGGATACGAACCAAACTTTACTTCGTTACGATTCTGGGAATTCTGCTCGGCGTTGTCTCCACAGCCATACTCAACTTTGCGATACTAAGGGGCGAGATCGTAAAGACCTTAAACATGCGGGAGATGGCGTTGGTTCATGAGATAAGGAACGATATAGACAACAAACTCAATGCCATACGGCAGACCGCGGAGTCGATCCGCTTCAGCGACGATACCGAAAACTACATGAAAGACGCGAATGACGACGGCCGGGTTACGGAAGAGACAATCATGAATATGCGGAAGACCTTGTACGCGTTCAGGAGGATGCTGCCGGTCGATTCTCATATATTTCTCGCGGACTCCTCCGGCAGAGTGCTGATATCGACCTCGGGTTTCTCGGGGAATATCTCCGGCGAGGATTACTTTGCCACCTCACTCTCGGGCTATATAGCGGCAGAGCTCACACCCGGCGAATATGGCGAGCGGAGGAGCGTCTATACCCTTTCAGCTCCTGTCAAGAATACGGATAAAAATGGAGAGATATCCGGAGTGGCTGTCGTAAAGGTCTCCCTCAAAAGCTTTCTCAATCAGGAGATCATAGATGTGTTTGAATATGACGAGCGAAATCTCCTGCTCCTGACCGACAGCAGGGGGAACATCCTCTTAGATAAGGGCGCCGCCGCGTTGAGCGCGGATATCGATATTGAGAGAGTAATCGGCACATTTGCCGTGGAACGAAACGGATATTCGAGGCACAAGAACGGCATAATGTTCTTTTCTGGCATATCGAGAGCGGATTGGTTCCTCGTCTCCTACGCCACAAATTCCACCCTTTACCATCCTCTCATAACGTTTCGAAACCTCAGCCTCGGGATCTATATCATTCTCCTGGCCATTTCCGTTGCCGCCGCGAACATGCTCACCCGGTCGATCATTCCAAGGCTGATGGCCGGGGTCTCGTTCGCTGACAACGTCGTCGCTGGCGACATCTCCGGCAGGCTCGACGACAGCAGCGCGGATGAATTGGGCCGGCTATTCATGGCGATAAACGTGATGGTCGATCATCTGCGGGAGGCGCTGGCCGAATCCAAAGTTCTCGGACAAAAGGCCAAGGAGGCCGGTGATGAGCTCTTCCTGCAGAATTCACAGCTTGAGATGATTATCCTCGAACGCACTATGGACCTCGAAGAGGCTCAGAGACATACAAAGCTGATTTTAGACCTCGCTACGGAGGCGATCTTTGAGATTGACAAGGAAAATACGATAACGTTCGCCAACTCGACGGCGAGAGACATGTTGGGATACGAAGAAGAAGAGCTGCTCGGAGAAAACTTCTTCTCCCTGGTGAAGCACTCTTTCTCAGACGGCGAGATAATCGCCGGCAAGCCGAGCCGTTTCCGCGATGCCGCGGAGAGCGGCACGAAGGAGAATATACACGACTTATGGATCATCGACAGGCATGGCAATTTCATCCCCGCATCCGTATCGGTTTCGCCGGTGGTCAAGTTCGGGATAACGACCGGCACAATAATCGCCATCATCGACCTCACGGAGATAACCAAAACCAGCATGATTATGCAGACAGTGTACGACAACACGGAGGAGGGGTATATTTTCTTCTCCGACGATTTTCTCCCGTTCGACTGCAACGCCGCTATAGAGAAGATCCTTGGGACATCGGAGAAATCCCGGATACTCGAAGATTTCCTGAGCTTCTCGCCGCCCATCCAAGCATCTGGGCGCAGTTCGTCCGTCGAGTTCGACTATATAAAGAGCCGGCTCCTCGAATCTGGGCGGCAGCGCTTCGAGTGGACGTTCCTGGACGCGAACGGACAAGAGGCGCCATGCCTGGTTACGATGTCATTTGTCAAGGTAAACAAGCAGATGATCAGCATTGCGTCTTTGCATGACCTGAGAGACCAGAAGAAGGCGGAACAGTACCTCACTGAACAGCGCGAACAGCTCCAGGATATCCTGAACTCCAGCCCTACCACCATGGTGATCATCAAGGACGGCATTGTGAGGAAGGTGAACAGCAACGGCGCCGATATGCTTGGGTTAAGCGTTGGAGATTACGTAGGCAAGATATACGTGGATAAAAATCAGCGCCAGAAGATCCTCTCGGCCATAAGCTCTGGCAACCAGGTCAGGAACTGGTATATGCAGATGTACAGCCCCGACGGCAGAGTCCTCGACATGCTGGCGTCCATTCATCCATTCTTATATGAGGGCAGCACGTCGCTGCTCGCCTGGATGTCGGACGTCACGGAACTGACTCAGGCAAAGATCATGGCTGAAGCCGCGGCAAGGGCAAAGAGCGATTTTCTGGCCAGCATGAGCCATGAGATCCGCACTCCTATGAACGCGATAATCGGCATGACTCATCTCTGCCTCAAGACCAACCTCAGCGAGAAGCAGATAAATTACCTTATCAAGATTCAAAGGGCGGCAAGCGTGCTGCTGTCGATAATAAACGACATCCTCGACTTCTCGAAGATCGAGTCGGGGAAGTTCATGCTTGACAGCACTCCTTTCCGGCTGCGCGAAATAATGAAGAGCCTGATGGATCTCGTAGCGTTCAGAGCGGAGGAGAAGGGTGTCACCTTTACGATAAACATCGGCGAAGAAGTTCCAGCGGTCTTCATTGGCGACCCTCTCAGATTGAACCAGGTTCTAGTAAATCTTTGCAACAATTCGGTAAAGTTCACTGAACACGGCAGCATCGTCCTGGATGTCTCATCATCGCCGGCTGACGAGGAAGACGATGGCATGTCTGTGATTGAGCTGCTCTTCTCTGTCAGCGACACCGGGATCGGCATGACGGGCGAACAACTGAGAAGGTTGTTTAGGCCGTTCACACAGGCTGACGGATCGATAACCAGAAAATACGGCGGAAGCGGGCTTGGGCTTTCGATAAGCAAACACCTCGTAGAGAGCATGAACGGAAGGATATGGGCCGAGAGCGTATACGGCGAGGGCAGCGTGTTCAGCTTCACGGTCAGGCTGCGCTCTGTCTCGGACGCCGAGGAGCTGAGTCTCTCGCTAGTAAATCAGCCGAGAGACGAGAGGATCCCTGACGAACAGAGACCGGCGATAGACGCTCATGTGCTGTTGGTTGAGGACAACGAAATCAATCAGGAGATAGCAGTGGAACTGCTCACCCAATTTGGAGCGACCGTCGAGGTTGCGGTGGATGGGGCAAAGGCATTGGCGATGATCGGGGAGTCGTCGTTCGACATGGTCTTCATGGATGTGCAGATGCCGGTTATGGACGGTCTGGAGGCGACGCGCCAGATCCGCGGAATCATGAATTATGACGAAAAATCGCTTCCTATTATAGCTATGACCGCCCACGCGATGAAGGGGGATTACGAAAAGAGCGTGAACGCCGGGATGAATGACCATCTGACGAAGCCCATTGACCCCGATGCTCTCTATAGCACGCTTAAAAAGTGGGCGGTAAAAAAAACCTCCGGCCAAGACACTGAAGGCCAGCCGCGGTCACCGTCAGAATGATATTGATCTCAACCGCGTTCTCGATATTTTCGCGGTTTGCGAGGTCATCGTTCAACTTGCGTCACCCTCTCTTGACAACATTTTACCGCGTTTTGTCTTGGCGATTCGGGCGTGTGACTTACGAATTCAGTCATATCAAGCGTCAATCGGTTCTGATGTGCCTGCCCTGCCTCAAACAACAGCCCTGCCTCAACAGCCCTGCCTCAAACAGTTGAAAAATACTTCAATCTATGTTAAAGTCACAGGTAGTCAAGGACTTAACTTCAAAGTGGGAGGTGAAAATAGTGGTTTTTACTGATGCGGAATTTTCGGTGACACGCATAATCGGCAGGCAGGCAGGCAGGCAGGCAGGCAGGCAGGCAGGCAGGCAGGCACTCTCCTCCTCTAAATAATTTTTCACCCCTCCCCGGCGGAGTATCGCGCTGGAGTCCATTCGAACATACCAAATTTTTCAGGGTTAAACAGATAAAAAATAGATTTTGCCCGTTGCGGGATGCGCGGGCGCGCTTCGCGTGCCCGAAAATCTTTGCGGGGCAGCGTATGGGACGATGGCCGTGATTGTCTCATTCAGATAACCGTGTAAACCTGGCGCGCTTCTGCCGAAATCGGACCAGGATGCACAGTCGTCTTTAAAAATAAAAAAAGAAGGTGTATGGATATGCAACAAAATAAGGTTGATATGTTCATGATGACCAACTCAAAATACTTGCCAGGAGGGAAAATGTACTTGATAAAGGAAAAACTGTCAGCGATGGACGACAATAAGATGTCGTTAATCTCTTCGATTGAGTTTAAGGATCCGATGACACTGTTAATTATCTCTATATTTTTCGGTGTTCTCGGTGTTGATCGTTTTATGCTCGGCGATATAGGACTTGGAATAGTAAAGCTGCTCACCTGTGGAGGGTGCGGGATCTGGACGA
>JAIRWR010000069.1 GCA_031268885.1 Synergistaceae bacterium | reverse complement strand
CACCGGGCACATGAAGTAACCACAGCCTCGATCCAGCGCATCAAAAAGCCGCGGCAATGCTCATTATCACCGTGCTGGCACAACCGGAAGCGGTGGGACACCCGCTCAGAGGCATGATGGTTGCACTCAACGCTATAAGCGGCGGATACCTGGTCGGACAGGAAAACCTCGGCGGTCGCAAGGCGGAGGTATCGTACGACGGTATTGAAAGTGCCGCGGCAATCACCATCAGATTCGTATCCGCCATACGCCTCTGTTTCATGAACCGGCCGAGTTGCTTCGGAGCAACCTAGACCAAAATGCGCTTCTGCACGATGGCAAGTCCCCGGAATCCGCAAATTATGCCGAAACCCAGGCGTACTTCACGTACTCCCTGCTATGGCGGCTAATAGACGAGGTCGCACAAAGCGAGATAGAGTGCGTGAAACAGACGGCCAAAGAACAACGAGAAGAAGTAACAAACAGGTATCAGCAAGCGTGCGAATGCATGAGCGGCGCCGAAAAGGAAGAATGAGTGCGCAAATACAAAAGCGAAATGAAGGATGTAGACAAAAATGAAGAACGCCGCGTGCGCATGTACCAAGATACCAGAGACGCCCAGCTGGACGCTTTGAAAGAGATGTATAACTCGCGAGTTGCACATGTCCGTCAACTCGTTTTGAAGCGTAACACCCTTATCCCTGCACATTCGCAGCTGGCGTTCCTCGCCATTGCTTATCGCCGCTATCACTCGACTGTGCCCATTCGCCAGCTCAGTTCGCTTGGTTTCACCTGTCTTTATTATTGCCAAGTCGTACCGAGCATTTGCCCGTAGTCGACGTTCACGCGCTGCCGCTTCTTTTCGGCTGCGCCTCCAGTGGCACTCCGTGCTCACGACAGATTAGCCCCGCGCTTCGTGGATGATCAACCGTCCTCTTCCCTCTAACTCGTCGCCCTTGTTCATCCTTCACCTAATATTCCTCGGATTTCCCTTGCGTACTCGCGGAATTTCCGTACGCACTCTGCTTTCCTGGCAGCCTGTTGGGTGGGACTCTCGGGAGGATTGGAAGATGAATCTCCGCAGTATTCTAAGTCATTTTTTCTAAGTGCATCATGCAGTGCCATAAGGCGCATCGCACTCTCGCTACTTATTTGATTTGTGCCGAATACCTGAGTAAGATATTCCCTGACACGGTCATGGATACCAAATAAGATACCTGTGGAGACACCCTGGCTTTCCGGATACCGCGGCGCGCAGCGTTTTATTAGCTCGCCGCGCCGCAGATTGGCCTCTTCGAGGCTTTGCATGGGGAGATTCAGCCCCATAGGTATGCTCAGGTGCGTCGGCGTTTCTATTCTACGGCGTTCTAGGATAATCTGCCAGTTGGCATTCATCATGCACTGTACGCCGTAAACTAGTCTCGCTAACTCCGCCCGTGACGTCGACCTCTCCATGACTCGCAGCTCGCCGCGCGCCTTGTTTAGCACATCGCTCAGCCGATTCTCGTGGTTGTATTGCGAGTTCAGTATACTGTCCATAAGGTGCCCCATCTTTAGGAGGGTGTTCTCCGCCACGCTCTCGGACTCTTGACTGTGTGCCAGACTCATGCAGCCTTGAATTCTTAGCAGCCATTCTCCGAACATGATTGAGTTTGGACAGGTTACAGTTGTTACATCGCCTTCCGCGGGCATGGCGCCGCTGGGTTCCGCGCGTGGGGCAGAGTCACGCACCTGCTGATCGGCCGAGAGCTTCGAATACACCACAGCCGGTGTTACTATTACGACTGGCCTCTGTGGGTTGTCGGCAGATATGGCAGGTGTTACGAGCTCCCCTAGCGCTGTCACGACGGTAAAGGAGACCAACGCCCTCCCTCTTCTTTTGTTCATATTTCACCTCTAAAACATTAGGATGTTATACACATCACGGAGTATAACGGCATCTTTCTGAGCTGTCAAGAGTGTTTTTCTTTAGGCACCGATTACTTCAATATCTCAATAAAGTAGTGATTTTCTGGACAATGGATGGAGCTACCTTGTCCAAGGCCCCCTCTTTTCCAAAATCAAAACGTTCACATAGACCTTTCATAAACAAATACCCCTAGAGTTTATATTTGCATTGAGATTTTTATTAAGATGCGGGCTCTCTCGTACGACCTCATTTCGGATACTATTTAGCGAAGCCTTCGGAGAGAGAAAGCAAGTTCTATAAAGAGGAAATCATTTCAAAATAAGGGCCTGAAAAATGTTAGGACTCTATAGCATTTTTATATTTTATACACATATCAAAAAAATCATGCATTGTTTCTTTCATCGTCGATATGTTATAATCGTAATGTACATTTCTGGTTATGCCTTGTTTTTTTACATACCGATGACGATGAAGATTGCGATAATTGGGTCTGGACCGGCGGGGATGACGGCGGCCATCTATGCGGCGCGGGCCGGATTACGCCCCCTTATCGTCGCCGGAGATTCCCCAGGGGGTCAGTTGATCAATACGGATTCCGTAGAGAACTACCCGGGTTTTGAGAGGATTAGTGGAGTTGACTTGATGATGAACATGATGCGGCAGGCCGAAAAGGCAGGTGCTACAATCGTTTACGATAAGGTCGTTGGTATTGATTGGATCTCCGGCGGTCCGTTCAAGCTACCCCTCTCGTCCGGGGACAATATCGAGTCATGTTCGACGTTGATCGCCACGGGGGCGAGGCACAAGTATATTGGATGCGAAGGGGAGTCGCTTTTTTCTAATCGAGGGGTCTCGTGGTGCGCGACCTGCGATGGTCCTATGTATCGCGGCAAGAATGTTGCCGTGATCGGAGGGGGCAATACCGCCGTGATGGAGGCCGTCTTCCTCGCCAATTTCACGAACAAGGTCTTCATGATCCACAGAAGGGATTCCCTGCGCGCAGATAATTTTGCACAGAAAAAAGTATTTAATAATGATAAAATTGAATTAATATGGAATAGCGAGGTACTTAGAATATCCGGCTCCAAGTCGGTTGAAAACATCGAGATTAAAAATAGACTTGACGGATCGATCACCTCATTGGATGTGGCGGGGGTGTTCATAGCTGTCGGTACGGAACCCGTCTCGGACCTCGTAAAAAACGTCGTATGTCTGGATGAGGACGGATATATCGTCGCTAAGAACACGCTAACATCCGTGCCGGGTATATTTGCGGCGGGAGATATCGTGAGCGGTTCTCTGAGGCAGGCCATCTCCGCCGCCGGTCAAGGAGCCGTTGCCTCCCGCCAAATTGAAGAATTTCTTGGGACGAGATGAGTAATGGTGTAAGGTGATGAATATGCGTGATACCTGCGTAAAATCTGAATGAGCGCGGCTTGGCTATAAGTGAAGTTGCTCACGGAAGCCGGAGGTATTGACAAAGGTCAGGGCGTATCCGTTACGAGACATGTTGGCTCCTCCGTCTCAAGTGTAATATTGAAGCCATAGGCTCCTCAAAGAAAAACACAATGGACAGTTCGCGGAGATACTGTTATACTCCGTGATGTGTATAACATCCTAATGTTTTAGAGGTGAA
>JAIRWR010000015.1 GCA_031268885.1 Synergistaceae bacterium | reverse complement strand
ATGTCGGACTGTGATGCCGGGAGTCCTCCGAGTCCGGCCGGTTCCATATCGACAGGCTGGAAGTAAACACCCGCTATATTGAGAGGACCGACCACCTGATCGTCGCCAATCGGAAACTCCTCGAATCCTTGCGTCGCCTCACCCGGAGCAGGGGCTGCCGCCTCGCCCGCGACCGTAAAACCCATGACCGCAATCACTGCCGCCAACACAAGAACCCCGCCAAACCTCATCGCTGCCTTCACTGCCTTCATTACATAAAACCTCCTTAAAAGAAATTGAGTTTGTATTTGAACCCTCTCCGTCCATTACGCCGCCAACGCCCTGGCTCTGCGCCCCTTGGCCCTGTAGTAGAACAGCGAAGCTATCGCCAGAAGCAGCAGTACCGCCTGGGGAAGCAGCGTCTCGACTGTTGGGTAAATACCGAGAATATCGACCGATTGGACGAAATTGACCGGCGTCACACTGACCACGTCCGCCTCCTGCAGCTCCTTGACGCCTCCGCCGGCGAACGCGACTGACATGATGTACATGAGGATGCTCGTCCCCATGAAGAACGGCTTGATCGGTATGGCAAGCGACCCGTAGCGAACGATCGCGAATATGAAGATCAGCGCGACGCAACCAACCAGAAAACCGGTCCAGACCATACTTTTATAGGTCGAGGTCTCGGCGAGCAGGGCTTGATAGAAGAGTATCGTCTCGGCGCCCTCGCGGAAGACCGCAAGGAATGCGGCCGCGCCCAGGGCAAAGCTGCTTCCAGTCTCGATGGCGGTCTGAACCTTCCCCTCGATGTAACGTTTCCACGCCTCCGCCTCGGCCTTCGCTACCATCCAGTTGCTCACGAAAAAGAGCACAACAACCGCCAGAAGCATCGCGACGCCCTCCAGTATCTCCTGGTTCGCTCCGCTTACCTCGAAGATGAACTGAATCGCCACAGCGGCGACCGCGCTGGCTATGAGCGCCGCGAATCCACTTATATATACTATGCGAGTCTGCCGCAGGTTGCCGGAACGGATCAGGTAGGCCGCGATAGCGGCTATGACGAGTATCGCCTCGAAACCCTCCCGTAGTATGATCAGAAGCGACGCGAGGAATACTCCCGCTGAACTCTCCTCCTTGCCGTCGAGCTGATTCGCGTCCTCGCGCAGCATTTTTTTCAAAAAATCAAGAGAGTCGCGGACCTCTCTTGCCGGGGCGCCCTCCGTCATCAATCTCTTCACCGCGCTGAACTGATATTCAACCGTGGAGGCGCGTTTCCCCGAGATGTACGAGAGAACGGCCCGCTCGACCCCTTCTTTTTCGTAGTAACCGAAGTACGCGTCGTTGACGAAATCCTTGCCGGCATCAGTATCGTCTTTCACATACGCGTCATAGGCGTTGTCGAGCGAAATGTGCATCTGATCCACTATTTCGTTCCAGCTGGCGTACCGCGCGGCGTCAGACGCGCCGGCTAGCATCATGATGGAGAACGCGCAGATAAGAACTGTCATAAGAATAACGGTGACTCTTTGCATCTCTCAAGCGACTCCTTTCCACATTGCGGACTGAAATTCCCAAAACCCCAACAGGACAAAAACACTTGTAAAACACGTGATACATCGCCCTCTTTATCCCTGTGCGCACACTCTATGTTTGCGGCAACTAACTCTCAAGACAGCGACTCACCCGCCTAAAAATGTGTGCTCGACATTCAAAACAGGCCGAGTGGAATATTACATCAAGCAAGTTGGTATTGTCAAACATAAACTTCAGGAAATAGTTGATGGCATGTTGAGACATAAGTATTCACATATTTTAATGTGTATATTATAAAATATTTTTGAATGAATGCACAAAGCCGCATTTGCATTGTATTATATAATCGATCACCACTTGCGCCGGTCCGTCGAATAATATAAAATTTGTCGGCGGAAACATATAGACAAGGAGGAGTGTCTCATGAAGTGGCTTTACAAGAATGTTTTAGTGGTCGTCACGCTGTTGTTCTGTTTGCTGTCCCCGTCTCTGGCCGATATCAGCCTTCCAGAGCCTCAGACCGACGGAGGGATGGGGCTGTTTCAGGCGTTGAAAGAACGCGCGTCAGCGCCAGGGGGGGACTTCCCGTCCGCCCCCCTCTCCATGGAAGATCTGTCCACGATCCTCTGGTCAGCGACAGGGCTGAATCGGGGAGAGAAGGGGTGGACCGTGCCCATGACCAACGGATTGCCTCCTTACGTCTATATCTGCGTGGCGCTCGACTCCGGGGTATACCGCTTCGACTGGTCGGCGAACGCTCTGATTGAGGTTTCGAAAGACGATATAAGGGATAAAATAGGCGCGCAGAGATTTGTAGCGTCCGCCCCGTGCGGTCTCATTCTGATTTCGAGCGCCGAGGGGCTCGAAACGTTCAAGGATGACGGTCTGAAGAAGGAATTCGCGGCAGTGGCCGTCGGGGCCATGACTCAGGACATATACCTGGCGTCCGCGGCTTTGAACGTGGGCGCGCGCTACATTCACTCGATAAAGTTCGCGGAAACGAAAAGTCTTTTGGGCATTCCTGACGGAGATGAGATAATTTGCCTCATGATACTTGGAAGATGACAGTATAAAAAGCGGCATGGGCTATCCGACGGAGAGAATGGAGACGCCCATGCTATTAATTTATAAGAGCATGTTTTAAAAGTATTTAGATTGTTCAACATTTGGAATAGCTGCATTAAGAAGTCCGGTTTAATTCAGATCTTCCATAAAAGACACCGCGCAATGATCTGTTCCGCGAGTTGCTGGCCTGTGGAGGGCATCATGTCATCGGAGTTCCTGTTTCAGTCCTTCTGAGATTATGTCCAGTAAGGCTTCAAAGTTGTCCTGTATCGCGGTAAAGTCACTTTCCGTCGGGTTATCTATGTGCAGGCCTACGGATACTACGACGTTGACGTTTCGTTCGGCGGCAAAGCGCAGAGCCGCTCCGCGGGCCGGCATGTCGTCCTTGTGTCCCATCACGCACATGACGGAAGCCGTGGCCGACAGAGTTCCATCCTTCCTCAAACTCTCCCTGGGGGAGGCCACGGCAACCGCTCCCACGTGAGGAGTATCGCCGCCGCCTATATTTATCGCTATATCCTTGCCGCAGAGCACAACTACCGCGCTCACCGAGCGCGGGCCGGTTCCAGTTTCAAAGTGCAGGGTTTTCATTATTCGCGTCCCTCCCACGGCTTGAAATCCTTGTGATCGATGCCGAACTGCATCAGAATCTTGCCGATGATGTGATCTATCTGCTTGTCCACGGAGTTGGAATCGTTGTAGAACGTCAACATAGGCGGAATGATCACGCACCCGCTATCGGCGGCCTCCTTGATGTTCCGCAGGTGAACTCTGCTCAGTGGCATCTCCCTCGGGACGACTACGACGCCGCGGTTCTCCTTGAGGCAGACATCCACGGCTCGGATCAGGAGATTTGTGGCAAATCCAGACGCTATGGCCGACATGGTCTTCATGCTGCACGGGATGACTATCATCCCGTCCGTTTTGAACGAGCCGCTCGAAATCGAGGCCGCCATGTTCCTGTTGTCATGGTGATAATCCGCAAGGGATGTCACCTCTTCGAGCTTCAAATCCGTCTCGTGCCTAAAGTTTTCGACAGCCCCGTCCGAGACGACCAGATGTATCTCCATATCAGGTATCTGTCTTAAGACCTTCAACATAGAATAACCCATAATCACACCGCTAGCCCCGGATATTCCCACAATTAAGCGCATGACCCCGCTCCTTTCTGCATTGAATTTACGGCGGGTAAACTCGCCTCTGTCTCCATTCCGTCATTCGTTAGTGATCCGCGGTCACAGACGTTTAGGAAGTCAGATCTCTTCTCAGTTTATCGCGCCTGTGATCTTCGATATACTTACCTGAGCGGGAAATGTGCCGGTCCGATTGCCGACGGCACGTCTCCCGCTCAGAACCTGGCTTGTATGACAGGATTGTGCCTTTTAGCCTACCAAAGCCCGCAGATCTTCCACCACGGTACTTCTATCGCCACGGTCACGATATAAATTACGACTATGAAGGGTATGCCGAACCTGATGGTCTCCTTTTGCGTATACATACCGTTATCGTCACCAAGACCCACCAACATGTTCAGATGCTGGAAGGGCAGCACGTAGTGGGATGCAACAGCGGTATATGCCATCAGCGCCGGAATGAGGGAGTTTATGCCCATCGAGCTCGTGAAAGCGAGCATAGCCGGGATGACTATGCCCATGACGGCAATGACGCTGCCCAGCAGCATGTGAATGATTATAGAGACGGTGGAGATGAACGCCGCCAGAATAAATGGGTTTTGCGGCACAGTAGAGGGCAGGATGGTGTTCGCGACCCACACGTTCATGCCTGTCACGCCGCCGACCCGGCCTATCGCCACAGCGGCGGTCAGAAAGAGCAGCACGTGGATGGGAACGCCGCCCCAGCTCTTGACGGTAAGGATGCCTCCTATGAGCGGCATGGACATGCAAATCGCTATGAAAATCGTCACCCAGCCTATCTCCTGTCCGTGGATGCTGTCGGTCATCCAGAGAATGATAGCGAGCGCGATCCAGAATGTCGTGCGCTTTTCGACGGAGCTCATTGAGCCGAGGCTATCGAGTTTTGCCTTTATTTCATCCCTGTTTAACCGCAGTTCCTTTGTCGGCTTGAACAGATAGAGGATCATCACTATCGATAAAAGGCTGGCCACTATAGAGGGCGGCCCCATCAGCTTGAACCATCCGAGCCATGACAGCTGCTGGCCTGAGGTCTGTATCGCGAGGGGGCTGATCACTGCGTCACCCGTCAGGAAGATCAGTGATACGGGAACGGACGCGGCGAAGACGGTGAAACCGATCTTCACGGCATCCTCCTTGGGGATGTTCGCGCTCTTTATAATGACGGCCATGACCGACATTATCAGAAACGCGCGCGGCCAAGGGTGAGGTATCAGCAAGCTCAGGATAAAGGTCAGAGCGAAGATCGCTATAATTATGCTTTTGAACGACGAAACGAATGACAGAAGGAATTTATACGCAATCCTCTCGCCAAGGCCGGAGTCCTTAACGGCGCCGGCGATCAGGTAAGCGCCTATGATAGTGTACATGAAGGAACCCGCCCATGTGGAGAATACCAGTTGAGGTTCCGCCACTTTAAACACGCAAAGGAGCATCAGATAAAGCACGGAGATATATCCAGCCTGAGTGATCTGAAACGCCCAGAATATGACAGTCATGAATGAGAATGCCATACAAAGCTGTCCGGCTCTTTCGATGTTTGAGATTTCCACGTTGGCAATTAACAACGCAACCACTATTCCAATGACGAAACCTATCAGTGGCTTATTCTTTCCCATTTTTTCCCTTCTCCTCTCAATCTAAACGAGGTTCTGAAGATGCCGGGAGTCCGCGGACTCCCGGCATCACATAAATTATTTCGTCTTCAGTGGCGGGATCGGGGGAATCTGCTGCAGCCCCGGGATGCTATCCGCTTTCAGTTTGAACACGTCATGTACATGAATGTCCTCTGTAGATCTCCACGAGTAGTGGCACGTATCGCACACATATACTTCCCACTCGTTGCCGACGGGAGATTTTGTCATAACTCTCACTGTATCGAGGTCGCAGCGATGGCACTTCATTTCATAACCTCCTTGATTTTTTTTAATTTTTATTTATTTAGCGGATGCGTCCATCAATTTCTTGATGATCTCCTCCCACTTGGGAGTGGCCGGAGACGGCTTCAATAGCTCGACGGAGCGCGGGTTCGGCTCCGGCGCCACAGGCGTAGTGGCGTCGATGATCAACTTGTCGTGCATACCGGCTGGAACGGATGAAGGATCAAGTGGCATGCCTGCGCAGTTATGTATGATCGACACGTGCTCGGTCGGTTTTACCCGGGTCGTCAGGGCCCACATGACCTGCTCCAGGTTGAACGGATCCACGAATTCATCGACGACGATGATAATCTTGCAATAGGGCATTCCGTGAGGGGTCGATAGCAGGCGGAAGGCTACGCCCTTACCGAAGCCGCCGTAACGTACCTTCGTCGATATGATTGTGCCGATGCCGTGCGTGTACATAGCATTGACTGCCTGAACCTCAGGCATGCTGGCCTTGAGTTGTTTGTAGAGCGGAACGGATGTGTTCAGGGCCATCAGATAGTCGATCTCCGTCCAGGGCATCCCGAGGTACAGGTTTTCGAATATCGGGTTGGTCCTGTGTGTGATCCTGGTTATCTTTATCTCGCACTGATTCCTCGCTCCGGAGTAAGAGCCTGGGAATTCGCCGAACGGTCCCTCGCAGGTCCGCACTCTTGGCATTACATAGCCCTCCAGAATGACCTCCGCATGGGCTGGCACATAGAGATGCTCGGCGGTGTCAGCCTTCGCTATCTCGGTTGGAACCCCGTCCTGCAGGGCTCCTACGAACTCGTACTCGTTCTGGTCGTAGGCGACCGGCGTGGATGCCATGAACGTCACGAGCGGGCTGTTGCCAAGAGCTATAGCTATCGGCAGCGGCTCATTGACCGCCTCCGCCTTGGCCAACTGGATGGCGATATCATGGAACGGGAGGGCTTGAATGCCCACCCTGTCCACATCCTTCACCTGGATGCGATAGGTGCCGACGTTCAGCTTGTTCAGGTCGTCTGGAAACTCCGGGTCGCCGGTAACGACTGATGCCTTTGAGATGAAGAACCCGCCGTCCTGGTCGTTGATTCTGTAAAGGGGAAGAATGTCGAATACGTTGATATTTTCGGTGACTGTGTTCTCTTTGCAAGTCGCGTTCTCGCGGGAGACGATCTTCGGAGGAACGGGGAACTTGTCCCAACGCCGGTTCAACTCGAAGAATTGTTCCTTTACCGGCGTGTTCTTCGGCATCCCCATCATAAGCGCGTGATTTTGCCAGGAACCGTGGACATTTGTTACAACCGAGTACTTGTAGCCTCTGACTTTCTCGAATAGAACGGCCGGTTTATCCTTCATGTTCGCGCAGGCTCGTCCCGCCGCTCCTATATCAGGTTCAGGGTTGACCTCCTCCTTGATTCGGACCAGTTGGCCCTCCTCCTCCAGCGTAACGAGAAACTCTCTCAGGTCTTTGTAAACCTTTGCCATCAAAAATAACCCCCTTCTTTGTCGTCTGACGACCGAGGAGTAGCCAATCCGCCCCCGGCCGATCTCTAGGCGCGCCCTACTCTTTATCTTTCACACCACGAAGGCGTTTTTATCAGCCTAAATAGTTCCAGTTGAGTTATTGATGATATTGTTCTAGCACAACGTGGTTCATCTTAATTATAACTCTCAAAAGAGTATTCCAAAATTCGAAAATATCAATATGAAATTCCAAATTGGAATACTAAATAGCATATCCCATTCCTGTCTCTGTTGTCATATATTTTGATTGTTTTGGTAGTAGGAACTGTTAGCCAAGGGCAATTTCAACCACTTTTATAGGCGTAGACGAAAGTTGGTAACGCAGACATACTGTAAGAGAGCGCAGCGTGGATTTTGTGGCTGAATAAATAGGCGTAACTGCAAGCGGTGTAAAAGCTAAACCTGATGTTACGTTAATAATGGACGAAGCTTTTTGTTAGCAAAAAACGGCGCAAACAACATGGACAAATGAATTGGCGCTTCAAGGTTGACTGTAATTTCCTTGCCAAAATAGCTCCAATTATTTCTCGCGTCCTCATTTAACATAACTTGCTTATTTTTTTACCGCAATAGTCAAGCCATCTCCGATAGGGAGCAGCGTGCTTTCAAAGTAAGGACATTCGGCCACCTTTTTATTAAACATATCCAACGAGTCACGCATGGGATTCAGATAACTATGAGCTGTACTAAACTCAAACAGGGGGAATAACGAATCTTCGGCAATTAGCATTCCACCCGTTTTCAACAAACTTATATAGCTGTCGAACATTCCGGCATATAACGTCTTGTCCCCGACATCTTGAAATATCAAATCAAAGTCCCTATTTAATTTCGCAACGACTACACGCGCGTCACCAACTATAATGTCAATTAGCTCCTCAACGCCTTGGCGCTTGAAATTTATTTTGGCTTGCCTTGCAACTTCTTCGTCAAGCTCAATTGTGATAATTTTCCCGCCATAGTGTTTTACTGCCTTGGCCATCATAACAGTCGAAAAACCTATGCTCGTGCCTATCTCCAAAACCTTTTGTGGCTTTGCCGCCAATATCAGGACTTGAAGCATTCTGGCAACATCATCATCCACTACTTGTCCATAATTTTCAATATCCGTCTGTTCGGAATATTGTTTTTGTGTCAACATATGTTGGGCATACAATCCCTCAATGTAAGCCTGTGTCTTTTGGAAATCCATTTGCGTATCCTTCCTAGTTCTCACATTAAAAATTCGTAAACACACACCATTTCAAGTGCGGCGTCTTCGACCATCAGGCGGCACTCTTCAATCGTCGCGCCCTCGCTGACGACCTCGGGCCATTCGAGCAATTGGCCCATGTATCCGGATTCTATGCGGGTATAACATATGACGAGCCTGTTATACTCGTCGACGCGCCGGCTGTATCCTTTTACCTCGCGCTAATTTCAACCGTGTTTTTGATTAGATCCGGATCTAGCTCTCCATCTCCAAGAGTCAACTCCTCGGATATGGATCTGAAGGTATCGCTCAGATCTTTAAACACATTCGCGACGTCGGGGTCGAAGTGCAGACCGCTCTGACTCATGATGAAATCGACAGCCTCTTCGTGAAGCATGGGAGGCTTATATACTCTTGGGCTTACGACCGCGTCGTAAACATCGGCAATGGACATCAGCCTGCCTGGAATCGGAATATCGTCACCCACAAGCCCCCTGGGGTACCCCTTGCCATCCCATTTTTCGTGGTGTGTCCACGCGATCACGTCCGCCAGCTTCAGGAACATGTTAGACGGAAGACGCTTCACCAGCTTACTTAAAATCGAGTGTCCGTATGTCGTGTGTTTTTTTATCTCTTCGAACTCATCGGGAGTAAGCCTGCCGGGTTTCAATAATATATGATCGGGGACGCCAACCTTGCCTATGTCATGAAGCGTCGCGGCCTTTCCAAGGTCGTCCGGATCGACATCCGAAAGATACCTGGAAAATCTCGGATGCCCCTTGAGCCTCATCGCAAGCAGCTGTACGTAGAAGCGCGTACGCATGACGTGGTCCCCTGTCTCCTGGTCCCTTGTCTCAGCCAGACTGGCCATGGCCTCTATTATTACGCTTTGAGTCAGCGTAAGCTCCTGCGTGCGTTCTTTGACCTTGATCTCAAGAATCTCGTTCTGCTGTTTTAATGCCTTCTTAGCGTTGAGAAGCGAAAGGTGAACGTCGAGTCTCGCCTGAACCTCCAGAATAGCAAACGGCTTGACCATGTAATCGACGGCGCCGAGTTCAAACCCCCTCGCCTTGTCGTTTATGTCGGTCATCGCGGTGAGAAAGATTACAGGGATATCCGCGGTCTCCTCTTTCGATTTTAATTTTATGCACACGTCATAGCCGCTCATCCCAGGCATAACTACGTCCAACAGGATGATATCCGGCGGAGACTGGGCTATGATCGCAAGCGCCGACTCTCCATCGAAGGCGACTTGAATGTCATACCTATCGCCCAACGCTTCGACCAGAATATCAACGTTAAGCTCTGTATCGTCCACAATGAGAACGGAGCTTCTTGTTCCGGTTAATTCCATGTTCTTCGTCTCCATCTGGATATTTTTCTATTATACCCCCACAACTAAGGCCTAGCGCTAAAATTATTGACCCTTGCCCATTCGAACATTCCAATCGCCAACGCGACCGAGGCATTGAGGCTGCCAGTCATGCCCTTTATCGGGATCCGGAGCAGTTCATCGCACGCCGCGGCTGTTGTCCGGCCAAGGCCGCCATCCTCAGATCCCACCACCATCAACGCTCTCGACGGAATGGAGCTTCCGTATATAGATTCTTTCGCGTTGGCGTCCAGTCCAATTGTCCAAAGCCCCGCTTCCTGAAATTTCCTGACAGCGTAAGCCACATTGCCAACGGACGCAATCGGCAGTCTTGCCGATGCTCCGGCGCTAGTCTTCGCGACAGTCCCCGTCGGGAGAGATGAACGCCGCAACGGTAAGGCAACCAGAACCGCCCCGACTGTCTCCGCGCTCCTGATCATGGCGCCTAGATTATGCGGATCCTGTATATGATCGAGCAATACAATAAGCGCGTGTTCAGGTGGCTCAGGAATCAACTCGACTGCCTCTTCCAGCGTCAACAACCTCATAGGCGATACCGTGGCAATTACACCCTGATGGTCTTCCGTTCCTATTATACCATTCATGGCCCTGGATTCCAAAAAAGAATATGGAACGCCGGAAGCGCCGCAGAGATTGATTATCTTCTCGGATGCGCTCCCTCGCATCGTCTTCGATATGATTACCTTGAGACAGCGCGCTGGATCGGCCTCAAGGAGGGCTATTACGGGGTTCTTTCCCCAGCAGTGGTCGGAGGGCTGGCCTCTTTCGCGGTCTCCGGCTGGTTCTGGCACGGCGTCGGATCGCGGTCTGCCGTCTCTGGACGTGTATGACGATCGGCTATGGATGTCGCGGGCCTGCTTGGGTCTTCGGTCTCCCGGCCGAACGCGGCGAGATGATCCGGTTGAGTCTCTCTCTTCTCGTCTGTTGGCGCTCCGCCATTCGCGCCCCTGATTTTTTTTCACCCGGCCTTCCTCCTTCCAGGTACTTTAGATCCGCGGATCAGATCGGCGCTATGCTCCAGTTCATTCATGTACCCCTTGAGATATGCGCCGGTATACCCTTTCGATGTCGCAACTCCCTCGGGAGTGCCGCACGCCACCAATTCCCCCCCCCTGGCTCCGCCCTCCGGGCCGAGATCTATCAGATAGTCGGAGGAGATCAGAACGTCGAGGTTGTGCTCTATCAGCAGGACCGAGTTACCCAAGTCCACAAGCTTGTGCAGCAATACCAGCAGTTTTTTCACGTCGGTATAGTGAAGGCCTGTTGTCGGCTCGTCCAGGAGGTAGAGCACATTTCCACGAAACTTTTTTCCCAGCTCCGTAGCCAGCTTTACACGCTGGGCTTCCCCGCCTGAGAGGGTTGTCGCCCTCTGCCCGAGCTTTATATAGCCGAGTCCCGCCTCGCGTATGACTCCAAGCTTGGACGCGATCCTCGGGATGTCGTGAAAGTGATCGAATGCCTCATCCACAGTGAGATCGAGCACATCCGCTATCGACAGCCCCTTATGAACCACCTCAAGAGTCTCCCTGTTGTAGCGCATACCCCGGCAGACGTCGCACTTTATGTATACGTCGGGCATGAACAGCATCGAGACCTTAATGACTCCGTCACCAGAACAGGCCTCGCAGCGTCCGCCTTTTACGTTGAAGCTGAACCTGCTGGCCGTATAACCCCTCAGTTTGGACTCCGGCAACTGCGCGAAAAACTCGCGGATGGGCGTGAAGACGCCGGTATACGTTGCGGGATTGGACCTTGGAGTCCGGCCGATCGGGCTCTGATCGACCAGAACGACGTTGCGCAGGCCTTCGGAGCCGGAGATCGAGTCATATTTTCCGGCCCTGTCCCTATATTCCGAGTCCAGCTTCATCCTCAGCCCCTTGTACAGAATTTCGTACAAAAAGGTGCTCTTGCCCGACCCGGAGAGCCCGCACATCGACGCGAGCACGCCGGTGGGCACAGCTACGTCTATATTCTTCAGGTTATTCTCCCTGCACCCCTTGACATATATCCAACCTTTAGGGGTCCTCATACCGCCCTCAGCCTTTATGATTCCTGTTATCTCGCCCCTCAGAAACGCTCCGGAGAGGGAGCCTGAGGATTCTATGACCTCCGGTTCGCCTTGAATCACCACGTTGCCGCCCGCCTCTCCTGCGCCGGGTCCCAGCTCCAGCACGTAGTCGGCGGCTTTCAGGGCATCCCTGTCATGTTCGACGACGATAACCGTGTTGCCGAGATCTCGAATAGTGCACAGAGTGTCGAGGAGCCGGTTCGTATCCTTAGGGTGCAAGCCGATGGTCGGTTCATCCAGCACGTACAGAACGCCCGTCAGTTTTGATCCTATCTGAGTCGCGAGCCGTATTCTCTGGCTCTCTCCGCCGGAGAGCGTGTCAGCGCGGCGGTCGAGCGAAAGATATCCCGCTCCGACATCCACCAGGAATGCCAGCCTCTTTTGAATCTCAATCAGCGGAAGCCCAGCGATATTCCGCTGATTTTCGGTCAGCGAAATGGATTCGAGGATCGGTATCAGGTCCTCGACCGGCATGGCGGTCAACTCGGAGATGTTGTAATCCCCAAGTTTGACTGCGAGAGCCTCGCGCTTCAGCCTTCTGCCTTCACACGCGGAACAGATGTCGTCAACTCTGTAGCGGACCATATCCTCGCGCCAGTTCTCGGACTCAGTCTCCTCAAACCGGCGGGTGAGCCACGGGATCAGTCCCTCGTAGTGGCCCTGATATTCGCTCTCCCCGTGCTTGTCCACAAATGTGAGCGTGATCTTCTCATCGGAACCGTAGAGCAATACCTCTCTCGCCTCCTTAGGGAGCGCGTCAAACGGCATCCGGAGGTTCCATCCATGACGGTTCGCGATTATCTGAGCTCTCGGGATCATGTACTTGTTACCCCGCCACGGCAGGAAAGCCCCATCCAAGACCGATAGATCACCCACGACAGCGAGATCGGGGGAGAAGTGCTGATGAACTCCCAGGCCGGAACATTCGGGGCATGCGCCGAACGGATTGTTGAACGAAAATAGCCTCGGCTCTATCTCAGGCAGGCTTACCTGGCAGTCAGGGCATATATACTTTTCGGTCAGATCAAGGTCTAGCGCCCCCTCAGAGTGGATCGTAACAAACCCTTCCGAGAGGCGAAGCGCCGCTTCGACAGCCTCGGAGATCCGCGACCGGGCCTCTTCCTTCACCTTCAAGCGGTCTATGACCGCGTCTATGGAGTGCCGCTTCCTCTTGTCGAGCGGGATATCCTCCTCTATCCAGTAAGTCTCCCCATCGATCCGAGCGCGCAGATATCCCTGCGCGCGTAGTTGCAGCAGCAGATTTTTGTACTCACCCTTCTTTCCCCGAACGAGCGGCGACATTATCTCTATCGGCCGGTCGTCATACTCCCTGTATATCATATCCACTATTTCATCCAGGCTATACCTGAAGACCGGTTTGCCGCAGGACGGGCAGTGAGGCACTCCGGCCCTTCCGTAGAGCAGCCTCATATAGTCGTATATCTCGGTGACAGTGCCGACGGTCGATCTCGGATTGTGACTCGTCCCCTTCTGTTCTATCGATATCGCCGGAGAGAGACCGGATATGTCATCGACATCCGGCTTGTCCTGCATTCCAAGGAATTGCCTCGCGTATGACGAAAGCGATTCCACATATCTGCGCTGCCCCTCGGCATATATCGTGTCGAATGCCAGAGAGGATTTTCCGGAACCGGAAGGCCCGGTCAGCAGAACGAGTTTATTTTTTGGCAGATCGACGCTTATGTTTTTTAAATTGTGTTGACGAGCGCCGCTTATTCTTATCCACTCCGACACCAGATAGCCCTCCACTTCTCGCCCCTGATTCTCTCATGTTGTTTATGGTATCCCTGATCTCCGCCGCCAGCTCGAAATCGAGCCTTTCCACGGCTTCCCACATTCGCCGTTCCAGATCTTTCACGGTCCATCCGGAGCGCGCGGGGTCGGTCGCCCCATCTCCGTCCGCCGCCGCCGTTATCACGCCGCCGCCGTCGCCGCTCTCCCGCAGCTCGGCAGGCAGCAGGTCCTTCACTGCCTTGCGGATGGTCTGGGGCGTTATGCCGTTCTCCTCGTTGAACTTTATCTGCGCGGCACGGCGGCGCATGGTCTCGCGAATAGCCCTGTCGATGCTGTCAGTCATCTTATCCGCGTATAAAATCACGCGTCCAGCGTCGTTTCGGGCCGCTCGCCCTATCATCTGTATGAGAGACCTGTATGAACGCAGGTATCCCTCCCTATCGGCCTCTGTTATGGCAACGAGAGATACCTCCGGCAGGTCGATACCCTCGCGGAGCAGGTTAACCCCTATTATGACCGAGTACGCCCCAAGCCTTAGATCGCGGAGGATTTCCGCTCTTTCGAAGGTGTCCATCTCGGAGTGCAGATACTGAACTTTCAGCCCGAGTTCGGCGTAGTACTTCGCCAGATCCTCAGCCGACCGTTTCGTCAGCGTTGTCACAAGAGCGCGTTCGCCTGCCGAGACGACATCCCTCAGCTCGGCGAGAAGATGATCCACCTGACCGGTAGCGGGATGCACCTCCACGTTTGGGTCAGGCACTCCCGTGGGTCGGATGAGCTGTTCCGCGACATTGGACGAGCACTCCATCTCGTAATCTCCGGGCGTAGCCGACACGAACAGGACATTCTTCATGAAAGAACCGAACTCATCCCACTTGAGCGGCCTGTTGTCGAGACAGGAGGGCAGCCTGAACCCGTGTTCGACCAGAACTTCCTTCCTTGCCCGGTCCCCGTTGTACATCCCGCGGATCTGCGGTACGGTCATGTGCGACTCGTCGAGGAACAGCAGGAAGTCGTCCGGAAAGAAATCCATCAGCGTTCCAGGCATCTCTCCCTGAGCGCGCCCGTCGAGAAACCTGGAGTAGTTTTCTATGCCGGAACAGTAACCGACCTCCGTCAGCATCTCCAGATCATACTTGGTGCGAGAGACCAGCCTTTGAGCTTCGAGAAGCCTTCCGCACGATTCGAACTCGGCCGTTCTCTCCCTCAATTCCGCCTCTATCATCTCCCTTGCCTCCGCTATAGAGTCGGATGTCGTCACATAGTGCTTTGCGGGAAAGATCGCCGCGGTTCTCTTGATGAACAGGCTCTTGCCCGACACCGGATCGATCTCGTCGATCCTCTCGATCTCGTCGTCAAAGAATGAGACGCGCAACGCGGTGTCGCTGTACGACGGATACAGCTCCAGCACATCTCCGCGCACCCGGAATACGCCGGGCGCAAACGCCGCGTCATTGCGCTCGTAGTAGTTGTCCAGCAACCTGAAGACAAAGTCCCTGCGCCTCCACACATCACCGACCGCGAAACGAAATACGGCATCCTCGTAGTTTTTGCGTTTACCGAGGCCGAATATACAGGATACGCTCGCGACCACAACGACGTCTCTCCTCTCGATCAGCGCTTTAGTCGTAGCTAGCCGGAGCTTCTCTATTCTTTCGTTAATGGAAGCGTCCTTTTCGATATATATATCCTGCGCCGGGACATACGCCTCCGGCTGGTAGTAGTCGTAATAGCTGACAAAGTAGTGGACCGCGTTGCCTGGAAAAAAATCCCTGAACTCGCTGTAAAGCTGCGCGGCAAGGGTCTTATTCGGGGCCATCACGAGGGTTGGCCGCTGGAGGCGCGCGATTACATTGGCCATGGTAAATGTCTTCCCGCTGCCGGTGACGCCGAGCAGCGTCTGCCTGACTCCCTCGCGCTCGTTTCTAGCGAAGGCCTCACATAATCTCTCCACAGCCTCAGGTTGATCGCCGGAAACCGGCCAAGGCGCGGCAAGCTCAAACCTGCCGCCTTCATCGTCAAACCCCTTCAGGGAGAAATCATCGAGAGACACTATGTGGATACACCCCTTGACCGGATACGCGTTACGGCAGGGGAGAAGACGCCCATCTCGGTATGCCCAAGGTGAAGCCCAGGGAAAACTCTCCCTCATCGCCGTATATCAGCAGAATGCTCCCGTTCAAGAGCTGTCCCGGCACCGAGAGGGCAAGCCCTGTCTCCCACGCATCCCCTGAATTCGACCAATTCTCCATGACCATTCCGTATGTGGCGAAGACCTCCCCGCGAATCGAACCCCACCATGATGTATAAAAATTCCGTCCAAATCCCAAACGAGCCCACGCTGACTGGTCTCCCGCGAGCGGATGTCTCGCGCGGCTGTATAGCTCCTCCTGATCGCCGAGCAGCGCTCTGTATGCCCGATTCTTTATGTCTCCTGTCTCGAGGCCGAAATTGAGTACTACGTGATTCTTGCTAAATAACGGAACGAAGGCCGTCAGTTCAGAGCGGGAGACCCATACATCAGCCGTATTCCACCATATCTGGCTATTCAAGGAGTATCCGTCAGTCGGATTCAGCCGGTCGTCCAAGGTGTCCTTATTAAAGTACAGGTAAGGTCCCCACACGCTGTTGTGGTCTCGTTCGTCTGAATCGGCGCGCTCCATCGCCATACCGAATCCGACACGTCTGTCGCTGCTCTCCCTGTAGTATAACGCTCGCGCTGAAAACCGCTCTAACTGGTAGGGGTCAAATCCATCCGGCGAGATGTTGTCTCGTCGTGTATTCAGAGAAAAGCCCCACTGACCGTATCTTACCATTGGGGTAAAGTACCGCAGGGACGCGCCCCACTCGTCGTTCCCGTATCTGCCCTCTATATTGGCGGAGTCACCGTCTGCAGCGAGGTCGCGGGCGTTCAGCATCAGCGATATCCACCTATGCGTACTGAAGTTGGTGGTGTAACCGTCCAGTCCTATCTCGTATGGGGATCGTTTTTCGATAGAGAATACCAGGTCGATATCGTCGCTCGTTCCGCCTTCTGACTGAAGGAGATCGACATCGACCGTGGCGGCCTCGTCTCGCCTGGAGATCCGCTCAATTGCCCTGTTCACGGAGTCAACGTCGTATCTTCTACCTGTCAGATCTCCGAGAGAGTTTTCTATGTCGCGCGCCGCGCGTTCGTGCAATCCCTCGACCTTAATATTGCGGACTGTCAGTTCGGGCTGTTCAGTGCTCCGGTTTCTTGGCGCCGCCGGCGCCGTCCTCGAAATCGCGACTATGGTCTCGATATTTTCTTGGGCAACTGACAGGCCCTTTTCATATATCTTGTCATAACCTGTAGCGTCAAGCGTGCTGTACAGCTTCAGATCAGGGTAGAGCACGATGTCGGCGTTTTTTTCATTCTCCTTTATCTGTTCGATGGTCATTATGTCTATTGTCTGAATCAGCACGTCAACCATGTTAGTAAATTGTTCCGCCGGCTTTTCTATTGAGCGCCCCGCGAGGTTCACCGCAATCACCGGATATCCAGGGAAAATCTCTCTCGCGATATTGACCGGCAGATTGGCCACGAGACCGCCGTCAACCAACAGCTTGCCATCCATCGGCCAGGGTTCGAGCAATCCTGGAATGGCCGCGGAGGCCCTTATCGCGGATGACAGGCTGCCGTTTCGTATCAGAACCGTATCACCGGTCATGAGATCGGCGGCCACGCAAGCGAACGGTATGGGTAGGTAGTTGAAATCCGTCGTCTGGACGTGAGCTGTATATTTAGTTAGAAAGTTCGTCAGTGAGATCGCCTTTAGAATGCCGCGAGGTCCGGCGGATTTGAAGTTCTTGTTCAGGTTCTTCTGGTAAAGGGTTATGCTCTCCCCAATCGGCCTGTGATTTCCCGCGTCTGGCCTCATGCGTGTGCCGGAATCAGCGAGGAGCCCCATCACGTTCGTCCCCAGAACCATGTTGTAGATCTCATCAGCGCTGTAGCCAACTGAGTATAACCCGCCTATTACGGAACCCATGCTGGTGCCGACTATTCCGACTACAGGAATTTTTTCGCGTTCGAGAACCTTGAGCACCCCTATGTGAGCGAAACCCTTTGTTCCGCCTCCGGAGAGAACCAAGACAACACCGCCGCGATGGTCTTTGTTCAGGTCCGTCTCGGCGCTCGAAGGCGCGGTTTCGGCAGACGGAACCCCTGTCGCGATCATGATAAAAAAACATGTCAAAAGCGCCCGGACGATATTTCTCAAAACAATCACCTCTCAGTAGCAAACTCCATGCCTTACAGACAATGGAAGTATACATGAAAAATATTGTCAAATCAAAGAGCGAGCCCTCCGTTTACTGGCTTCGGAGGGCTCGGCATTATGTCGGTTTGGACCACGCGTGCGTTAAGAGCGGCACGCCTCACAGAAATCTTAAAAATTAACAGGCTTACTCGTACTCCTTCAACATCTTTGCGTACTCTTCCTCCATACCCTTGCGGATGTGGTAGCAGTACTCATCAGTAGGGAATGCTCCCGAGTGCACGTCATTCACATATTCCTTGAAGGCATTTGTAATATCCTGACCAACATGAGCATATACCTTGACAAACTTCGGCGTAAACGACTGGAACATGCCGATCATATCGCTTGATATCAGGAGCTGACCATCGCATGGACCGCCAGCGCCTATCGAATATACAGGAATCGTCAATTTTTTCGCGATAAATGAACACAGCTCGGGCGGAACAGCCTCGACCAGAAGAGCGTACGCTCCAGCGTCTTGCACCGCGATAGCGTCTTCTATCACAAAACGCGCGGAGTGAGGATCGAGCCCCTGTGCCTTGAAGCCGCCGAGAGGCCCTGAACTCTGAGGAGTCAGGCCAATGTGTCCCATGGCAAGCACTCCGGCGTCAGCTATGGCCTTAAGCGCGCTGGACGTACGCAGTCCACCCTCAAGTTTGATTGCGTCAACCTCGGCCTCTTTGAGGAATCTCGCGGCATTGGCAACAGCATCCGCGTTGGTGATCTGATAGGACCCAAAAGGCATGTCCCCTATTACAAAAGTATTTGGAGCTCCTCGGCGAACTGCCTTGCAGTGCGATATGCAGTCGTCCATGGTAACTGGAATAGTGCCCTGATACCCCAATGTGCACATTCCGAGGGAGTCTCCAACCAGAATCATGTCTATATCAGCGGTCTCCGCGAACTGAGCGGTTGGAAAATCGTAAGCGGTTATCCACGCTACCTGCTCGTGAGCTTCCTTCATTTTTACGAAATCAAGTCGCCCCTTCTTCTTTGCCATCCTTCAACACCCCTTCTAGTTACTTCAGTTCGACCTTGCCGCCCGCCTCTTCTATCTTCTTTTTGACGTCCTCAGCCTCATCCTTGGAGACAGCCTCCTTGACAGGCTTTGGTGGATTATCGACAAGCTCCTTTGCCTCCTTGAGGCCAAGTCCGGTTATCTCTCGGACGATCTTGATCACGTTGATCTTGTTGGCGCCATGATCAGTCAGCACCGCGTCGAACTCAGTCTTCTCCTCTTCCGCCGGAGCGGCAGCCGCGCCCGCGGCAGCCGCCACAGGGACAGCCATGGCCGGAACGGATGCCGACACGCCAAACCTCTCCTCCAGCTCCTTAACCAGCGTGGAGAGTTCGAGCACTGACATCTCCTCAATTGCCTTCACAAATTCTTCTCGCGTCATTATATTACTCCTCCTTAAGATAAAATTATTCGAATTTCAGTAAGCACTGATCAATGCCAACTCGCGTTAAATCCGAACATTAATTCAGTATTTATTTTAGCGTTTTGCGGCTTAGATACCCTTGTGTTTCCAAGAATCACGCGGCCTCTTCTTTCTTCTTGTCAATGATCTCCGACAGCGCGGTAACAAGACCGCGGGTAGGACCAGACAGCACAGTGACAAAGGCTCGGATCGGTCCATTGAGCGTCCCAAGCAGCGCGGCGAGGAGTACTTCTCTCGGCGGAAGATCCGCAAGCGCGATTACCTGATCCTTGGTGAGGAAATGATTGCCCATGATGCCGCCCTTTATGACGAGCGCCTCGTTACCTTTCTCCCTCGAAAAATCGCGAAGGACCTTTGCCGTCGCCGAGATATCCCCGAAGGAAAACACGTAGGCGTTAGGCCCGGTATCGATGCCGTCCTTCGCGGTTTGAAGGCCAGCCTCTCTGAGCGCTATGCGCATGAGAGTATTCTTCGTAACCTTCATCTCGCCGCCGGCGTTGTGAATCAATCTGCGGACCGCTGTTGCCTTGGACACGGTAAGGCCTCTGTACTCCGCGATATATATGGCCTCGCTTACCCTTACCTTCTCGATCAATGCGTCTATTTCCTTACGTTTCGCCTCTGTTGGCATAGATTCACCTCCTTAAAAAAATAAACCGGACATCATTCGAGCCCGGTTTAGCAAAAAGCATGCCTCACAACAGAACCTCGGCGGGATATTAAGCGGATTACTCCGCACCCGCTGTCTTGAGCTCTCGCGCATAATAAGACTTTCAAAAATTTCTTACATACAATGCGCCCCTACTCGGCCGACCCCTTCTGCACCGCCACTTCATCGACCTTAATTCCAGCGCCCATCGTGGACGCAAGGGATATGCCCTTCACATAAGTTCCCTTTACAGCCGCCGGACGCGCTTTTATAATTGCCAGCAACAACGTCCTCATGTTCTCATCGAGCTGTTCGAACGAAAACGACGCCCTGCCAATAGCGTTGTGGATGATACCGGCCTTGTCCACGCGAAACTCGACCCGTCCAGCTTTGATCTCGCGCACAGCTCCCGCCACGTCGAATGTGACGGTGTTTGTCTTCGCGCTGGGCATCATACCCCGCGGGCCAAGCAATTTTCCGAGTTTTCCAACGGTCTTCATGACATCTGGAGTGGCTATTACCGCGTCGAAATCCATCCAGCCACCCTCTATCTCCGCGACCTTCTCTTCGCCTCCAAAAAAATCAGCCCCAGCGGTCTCCGCCTCTTTGATCTTCTCTCCGGCCGCAATCACAAGAACCTTCTTTGTGCGCCCAGTGCCGTGTGGAAGCACAATCGTACTCCTAACCTGCTGATCGGCATGACGCGGATCAACTCCCAGCTTAACGTGAAGCTCGACGCTCTCGTCAAACTTAGCGGTCGCGCACTCCTTGACGAGCAATATCGCATCCGCTGGAGAATAACTCTTAAGCGGATCAATCTTTCCCAGTATTGTCCTGAATCTCTTCCCTTTTCTCGACATTTTATTAACCTCCCGTGGTATTGCCGGAAACTCCCCGTCTCCTCCCACTCAGTCTAACCGCCTGCCTCAACCTGTGATCTCAACCCCCATGGACCGAGCCGTTCCCTCTATCATCCTGACCGCGGCATCGACGCTTCCAGCATTCAGATCAGCCATCTTGAGCGCGGCGATCTCCTGAACCTGTTTACGAGAAACCTTACCGACGAAGTTCTTGTTAGGAATTCCCGACCCCTTTTCTTTTCCGGCCGCTTTTTTCAGGAGGACGCTCGCTGGAGGAGTCTTCATTATAAAGGAAAAACTGCGGTCCGCGTAAACGGTAATGACAACCGGTATTATCATGCCAACTTGGTCTGCGGTCCTCGCGTTGAACTGTTTCACGAATTCCATGATGTTTATTCCTCGCTGACCAAGCGCCGGCCCAACTGGCGGCGCCGGCGTCGCCTTACCCGCGGGGAGCTGAAGCTTCAGCTCTCCTATAATCTTCTTCGACATATGCTAAAAATACCCCCTTAAAGATTTACGGAGAACGCACAGAGACTAATTATGCTATCGAGAGGACACACGAGCGGCAACTAGAGTTTTTCGAGATCCGTATAATCAGCCTCTACAATTGTCTCCCGTCCGAAAGCAGGGACACTGAACTTGACCTTGCCCTTATCCTCTATGACCTCCACCACAGGGCCCACCGTATTGGCGAGAGGACCATTTTTTATCCTGATCGTATCTCCGGGTTTAAAAGCTATCTCTATCTTAGGTTTTGTCTGATCCTTCGAGACCTTGGCCATTATCTCCGAAACTTCTTTTGAGGAGAGGGCTATGGGATGGTTACCAGTGCCGACAAAACCCGTCACTCCCGGCGTGTGCCGAACAACATACCACGATTGGTCTTCCAGGATCATCTCGACCAGAACATAACTGGGGAAGACCTTACGCCGTACCCTCTTGACCTTGCCCTCCCTAGAGGAGTAGACTCTCTCCTCTACCGGCACAAGGACCCTAAAAATCCTGTCCTCCATGCCCATGGTGGCAATCCTCTGTTCCAAATTAGCCCTGACCTTATTCTCATAGCCAGAATAAGTCTGGACCACATACCACTGACGCACCGCGTTTTCACTAAATTCAGCCATTATTGATTTACACCATAAAACCAGATAGATAGTGCCATCCAGCCATAACTCAACTTAAAAAAGCGGTAAAAATCGTCGTCAAGACAAGATCCACCACAAAAAGATATGCACCGACCGCCAAAGTCAACACAACTACGATACCCGTCGAAACCCAGACCTGTTTCTTAGTAGGCCACGTAACTTTTCTCAACTCAGCCTTAGATTCTCGAAAAAAGTCGAGGACTTTCTCCATTGCCCCGACCTCCTCATCCATTATTTTTCTTTGGAGGCTCGACTACCCCTCTCAAAAATGGCAGGCCCGGAAGGATTCGAACCCTCAACCCCCGCATTTGGAGTGCGGCGCTCTAACCAGTTCGAGCTACGGACCTGCGCGCAAAAAATATTCTACACTACTTGGTCTCTTTATGCAAGGTATGCTTGTTACACCACTTACAGTGTTTCGATTTCTCCAGCTTTTTTTGTGCCTTTTTTTTATTGACGAGCGTAACATAATTTCGACGTTTGCACTCCGTACACTGCAATCCGACGATATCAGCCATTATTAATCACCTCACACAGAAAAACACGAGAGTCGGCGAACACGCCCTCCCTCTCTTCTTAATCGCGCGCACAGACTGAGCTTGTGCGGCGCTCTATCCCGAGATCTCGGTGACGACGCCCGCGCCCACGGTGCGGCCGCCCTCGCGTACCGCAAACCTTAGACCTGGCTCCATCGCTATCGGCGATATCAGCTTTACCTCGAACTTGCTGTTATCACCAGGCATTACCATCTCCACTCCCTCCGCGAGCTTTAGCTCTCCCGTCACATCTGTCGTACGGAAGTAAAACTGAGGCTTGTAACCTGAGAAAAATGGCGTGTGACGACCACCCTCCTCCTTCTTCAATACGTACACCTCTCCCCTGAAGTCCTTA
>JAIRWR010000064.1 GCA_031268885.1 Synergistaceae bacterium | reverse complement strand
TTTATAAACTGAGATGAGTTGGTCAACGAGAAGTTCTGAAGATCGTCAAGGTCATCGGCATCAACTATCGCCGTCGGGTAGAAAAGAGTGGACAAGTGATACGCGTCCAGCCCTGTAGGGGTCGAGCCGTCTTGGGCGCCGTATAACGCGCCCCAGCTGCCCTGTCCCATCACTGACCATGAACCAGTTATTCCACGTGTCCAGTCTCCGAGATTATAGAGGTCTAAAAATCCGAATGAGTGATGTCCCAGCTCGTGAACAACTATTCCACTCGAAAAAGGGAGTGGATCAGGAGCCACGCTCTGAAAAGCGCCGAAAGCACAGTAAAAGCTTACAGAGACACCGTCCAACTGAGCGGGATCCCAAAGAGACCAAGCATGCCCCCAAAGCGAAGGCTTGGTAATACCCGCACTGCTCTCATACCCATGGACCACTAACATTATCGATAGCTCATCGGTAGTTAAAAGGCCATCATTGTCAGTGTCATACGCTCTGACGTCGATATACTCGTCCGCTTTAATCAACGCCGGTTCTACGACATCTCCTCTAATATCTTCACGCTGCCAATCTTCGTGCTTGCCCGGCAACGTTACCCTTATTATGCCGTCATCCCGCGCGTCGTAAGTCTCTATGGCAGGTATGAATTTAACTCCTCCGCCCGTCACGGTCTTGTAGTAGTGCGCGACCGAACCGAGGCTGGCGTCGTTGAAGACGAGGTTGTAAATCGCTGAATTGGAGAGTTCCTCATCTTTCAATTCAGCTATATTCTCCTCGTCCTCAAACCTGACGTATATGACGAGAAGATCGCGCTTCAGCGCCAAATCCGACGGATCGAGGTCCGGCGCGCCCCGTCGGATAGGTTTTATGCTGTGACTCTCCCGCCACTCAGCGTCACGCTCACTCATCTGTCTGCCGGCGCGCTCCAGGATAAATTCAGGGACGGGGGTCCTCAGCGGATTCATGATATTTTCGGACGGTGGCCTGGCATTAGCTGGGATCCCAGCCGGTTTATAATCTGTTGGCAAGACAAAACCATGAAACTTCTTAACCGATGATACGCCGTTTGGAGAACTATTTGACATGAGATCACTCTCGCTGATCCAATTGCCATAATAAATGTCTCCGTCTTCCCCAAAAGCCAATAGGTTACCTTCAGAGTCTATCATATAGTTCAGAAACTCATCCCCAACTACCCTATAGTGAACAACATTACCGTCTTTTTGTACGTGAGCCCGAACTCCTGGCATGGCGGATACGCCCTCCGCAACCGGCGCATACGCGTTTACAAACGATCCAGCCAGGAAAAGAACGAGTAATGCCCAGCCTCTCAAGATATTCAAACCAAAAATACGCTTCATCAAAAAAACTCCTTCCCGCATTGGAGAACGCTGTGAGGTGGCCTCAGTTGTCAAGACCACTATAACGACTTGAGAGTTCCAAATTATAAATTATTTATTGTGCCGAATTCGGCGGGCCGGAATCGTTGCGTATCTATTATACGCGGGTTGTGACTGTGGAATTTGGGGCAGACTCACGATACCCTTCTGGCTGGATTGCCGAACACGGCCGCTCCGTCCGGGATGTCGCGGAGAACTATGCTTCCCATGTCGATCACGCAGTTCGAGCCTATTCTGACGCCTGGCCTTATCGCGCTATGAACGCCGATCATACACCCCTCTCCGATATTGACATTTCCAGATACCACGGTCATCGACATTATGGACGAGTACGCGCCTATACCGACGTCATGACCGACCAATGTGCCGACGTTGAGGAACGCGCAGTCGCGTATCCTGACATCGACGCTTACCTCGCACCTCGCCGCGATCACCACTCCTTCTCCAAGGGCGGCGCAATCGCTCACGCAAGACGCCGGATGGATGATGTTGGGAAAAGATATCATCGGGTCTTTCGCCAGTTCACGATGTATCTTCCTCTTGACGCCAGGCTCGGCCATACCCAGAACCACAGAATACGGCTCGCTCATGGACGAAAGACAACTCATGCCGCCGATGACTTCGAGTCCATTAACAACAGTCCCGGCGGGCACGCCGTCATCCACAAAACCGAGGATGACGGATTCATCCCCCGAGTGTATCAGGCGGAGCATGTGAAGTATCTCCCTCCCCAATCCCCCCGCTCCATATATGACTATCCGTTCCGCTCTCTTGGTCACGAAGATCCCTCCCAATGCCAATGATTGCTGATCACAACGAGCGGTGGAATAATATTGACACACATTATATCACCCTCTTTGGGGTTCTGTAGAGTTCAAAGTTCCCACGAGCTGGAGAAGCGTCTTCGGAGGCGGCCGGCTGAAAGTGGAACGGTTACTCATTCAATGTGCGGATGACTGATTCACGCGAGCTATGTCAAGCGAGCTATTGACAGAATCATGTTAGCTCTTTACAATACCGCATATTGAACGTCGTAGCGGACACTTGCTCATAATCTGCCTAAGTGAGGAGGGATTGCGGTGAGTATGGGAGTCATTTCCAACAAAGGTATTATTCTGGTCGTTCTGGTACTTAGCCGCGGATCCCACCCGGGGCCGATTAGTGCTTGAGCGAGCATAAATCGAAAGCCGGGCCGGGATCCTTCGGGGTCCCGGCTTTTTTTGTGCTTGCGCGGCTCGTCCATCCGCGGGACGAACGAATATTATTGTGGAGGTGGTAAGATTGAGACGAACGTTCAGCGTTTTGACACAGGACAGCCCAGGAGTTCTGATGAGGATAGCGAACCTTATCTACAGGCGTAACTACAACATCGCCAGCTTGAGCGTGAGCGAGACAGACGTTCCCGGCGTGTCGAGGTTCACCATAGTGATAGAGGGCGACGAGTGGGCGCTGGAACAGGTAGGAAAGCAGCTCGGCAAACTGATAGAGGTTCTATCGGTGGAGAATCTGAACAGCGTTGGAAAGTTTGTCGAGAGATGGCTCTCCCTCATCAAGGTCCGCGCGACCATGGCAACACGGCCGCACATCCTTCAGATTGCCGACGTGTTCCGATGCAGGGTGGTGGACATGGGGAGCGAGGCCTTAACGCTAGAGCTGACTGGCGACAAGGGGAAGATGGAGGCCTGCACAGAAGCTCTGCGTCCCTATGGCATCATCGAGATAGCGGGCTCCGGTTCGGTCGCGCTGAGCCGTTCCGGATTTGTATCCAGCGGAGCGGATAAGATCGACGTGCCGCCGAAGGAGCAGTACGGATTTCAATACATGCTTGCGGGAGCGGGATCGGAGACCTCCCCCGTGCTGGTGGAGAGTTGCTGAGGTTTCTATATGATCGTGCTATGCACGGCGTAAAATTATCGGGGTTTTAACGGGCGCTCGCCGCCCGAATTCAGAGAGGAGTGTTTTTACGGATGGCACATGTTTATTATGACAAAGACGCGAATTTGAAAGTTTTGAGCGGAAAGACCGTGGCCGTTCTCGGCTATGGCAGCCAGGGACACGCTCACGCGCAGAACCTGAGGGATTCCGGCGTGTCGGTTATCATCGGGCTGTACGAGGGCAGCAAGTCGAAGAAGACGGCTCTGGCCGACGGGTTCGAGGTCTTAAATGTAGGAGACGCGGCCAAACGGGCGGACATCATTATGTTCCTGATGCCCGACCACCTTCAGGCTGATATATACAACGATCTGGTCGCTCCGAATATGAAGCCGGACGCGGCTCTGGCGTTTGCGCACGGATTCGCGGTTCACTTCGGTCAAGTTGTGCCCTCCAAGACGAACGACGTATTTATGATCGCGCCTAAGGGACCGGGGCACATCGTCCGCCGCATGTACACGGAGGGCAAAGGGGTTCCCGCTCTGGTAGCCGTTCACCAAAACGCGTCGGGAAAGGCTATGGAGATCGCCCTGGCCTATGGATCGGGAATCGGCGCGGGCAGAGCCGGTATCTTGGAAACCACCTTCCGCGAGGAAACGGAATCCGACCTCTTCGGCGAACAGGCCGTTTTGT
>JAIRWR010000019.1 GCA_031268885.1 Synergistaceae bacterium | reverse complement strand
GACGTCGAGCTGATCGTTCTGCGTGGCCTGGTCGCCCTTTCCGTCCTGCATCGATATCTCTGCCTTGCCGTCGAGCGCCCTGTTCAACGCGTTACGGACGGTCGAAATGTAGGTGTCGTCGTATTTGTAGATGAGAATGCCGATCCTTGGAACAGCCGCCATTGCCGCTGTGGACATGAATATAAACGCGAGGGACATACAGACGAGGAACACAACTTGCCGCTTGCTGGATTTCATAATACATACCCCCTATATTTACGTTGATTTTTCTCCTCTGGCATGAGCCGAAAGAGCATTGAATTTATGAATTATAACTGTAAGTATTCTGGAATTCAAATGTTTTGTCAAGCCTAAAACCACAGGTTCCGGAGAGCCGTTCCAGCGCAAGATATACCTCTCCCGCGCCCCGCGTCGACCTTCTCATCCTCGTAATGGGTTGAGTTGATCAGGCGTATATTGTAGTATATGCTTTATGCTAACGCTCGTATCTCCGAGATTGAGGGAGCGGAGGCAGCGCGGGTATTATCGGGATAGGCGGTCGGGGCGGTGGTTTGGTTTTTTGGATGCCGCTAAAAACAGAGATGAGGTGTCGGTTTTGTCCGAGTTGAAATTCAGCGTAGAGAAGATGGAAATACCGGAGGAGTGCAATATCATCGTTGGACAGAGTCATTTCGTAAAGACAGTCGAGGATCTATTCGAGGCGCTCGTAACATCGTCTCCGTCACTGTCGTTTGGCATCGCGTTCTGCGAGGCGTCGATTGAGAGACTGGTCCGAAGGGATGGCAACGACCCGGAGCTGGTGGAGTGCGCTGTCAGGAACGCGCTGAAAATAGCTGCCGGGCACAGCTTCGTAGTCGTCATCAAAAACGGATATCCAATAAACGTCATGGGTCGCATCAAGGCCGTACAGGAGGTCTGTACAGTTTACGCGGCCACGGCGAACCCACTCGGGATTATCGTGGCGGAGGGCGAAATGGGGCGCGGCATAATAGGAGTGATCGATGGCGGCACGCCCGTTGGGGTCGAGGATGAATCCGGCGAGCAGTGGAGAAAGAACCTCCTCCGGAACGTAATAGGCTACAAGAGGTAGGAGAATCTCTCCGCGCGCGGTCGGCCTGGAACAGATCGACCCGGTTCTTAGCCATCGATGGCGGGAAACATGTCGTTTTTTAATTATGGTATAATCAAGTGTATTTTGATCGGCGTCCGTTATTCGGGGAGAGACTGATTAACGTGTATATAAATCCGTGATCCTCTGGCCTGTGACAATAAATAAGCCCTTCATCATATCGATATCGAAAGGGGAGTGATCGCATAGATGTCGGCAGTAAGGAAAAAGCGAACCGGAAGCCTGACTCCTGGCGCTAAAGCTGACCGGGAGGGCGACGCCGGAGCGCGGATCCGGCAGAATGCTGGTTTGCGGATAATCCCGCTCGGGGGATTGGGAGAGATTGGTAAGAATATAACAGCCATCGAATATGGCGATGATATCATAGTTATAGACTGTGGACTGAAGTTTCCGGAGGAGGAGATGTTGGGCATTGACTTTGTCGTGCCGGACGTCACGTATCTTGTGGAGAACAGGCGGAGGATAAGGGGGGTCTTTTTGACTCACGGACACGAGGATCATATCGGAGCTGTCCCGCTCGTGATCCCCCGGCTTGAGTCGCCGATCTACGGGACGGTGCTCACGTTAGCTTTAGTCGAGAGCAAGATGGAGGACGCCCGCGTCTCGTACAGGCCGGATTACTGTCCGGTCAAGGCTGGGCAGGTTGTGGAGGCTGGGTGTTTCAACGTCGGTTTCATACGGGTGAGCCACTCGATACCGGACTCGCTCGCGATATATGTCAAGACGCCGCTTGGAGTCGTGCTGCACAGCGGAGATTTCAAGATGGACCTCTCGCCGGTGGCTGGCAGCGGGACCGATCTGTCCGCGCTTGCGGAACTGGGGCGTGACGGCGTGCTTCTTCTCCTCTCTGACTCCACCAACAGCGAGCGGGAAGGCTTTACCCCGTCTGAATCTACCGTCGGCCGAACGTTCGAGGAGATATTCAGGCTGCATAAGGACCGAAGGATAGTGATCGCGGCGTTCGCGAGTAATCTGTACAGGGCGCAGCAGGTACTTAACACGGCTTCGCGCTTCAGCAGGAGGGTTATGCTGGTCGGGCGTAGTATGCTCTCTTATGTGGAGCTGGCCCAGAAGCTTGGTTATATTGATGTGCCGGAGGGTCTCCTGATCACGTCGTCCGAGGCCGAGACACTCGCTCCGAACCGGACTGTCGTGCTCACAACGGGCAGTCAGGGCGAGCCGTTTTCAGGCCTCGTTCTGATGAGCAAGGGCGCGCACAGGCAGATAAAGCTCGGCGGCAAGGATCTTGTAGTGATCTCTGCCTCTCCGATTCCAGGCAACGAGAAACTTGTCAGCAATACCGTGAATAGGCTCTTTGCCTGCGGATGCGAGGTCATATACGAGAAGAGCAGCGCGATTCATGTCTCAGGGCACGCGTCAAAGGAAGAACAGAAGATACTCCTCTCGGTCGTCAAGCCCAAGTACTTCATGCCGGTTCACGGCGAGTACAGGCATCTGGTGAGGCATGGGCAGCTTGCTAAGGAGATGGGCATTCCGGCGAAAAACGTGTTCGTCATGCGGAATGGAGACACGCTGGTGGTCGAGCGTGACGGGAGAGCCAGGCCGGGAGACAAGGTACAGTCCGGAGCCATCTTAGTGGACGGGATGATGCTTGGGGAATTTGAGGGGAGTATTCTCAGAGAGAGGAAGGAACTGTCGGAGAGCGGCCTGATTACAATTTCCGTAGTCCTCGACGAGAATTTTAGGCTTATTGCCCCTGTCCAAACTGACAGCAGGGGGTGTATTTATGGGCTTGACAGGGATAATATGAGGCCGGATGTCGAGTTGTCCGTGGAACGGGCCATCGACGCGGCAAGGTCTGGGTCCGTGGACAGGAGCGCTCTTCCGGCTGAGATAAGAAGGAGGATACGCGAGGCGCTAGGCAGAAACTTCAGGGCCTACCCGTCTATACTGCCGCTTATTACGGTCATGGGAGACCACGCCCGAACAGAGGACAGAGCCCCCTCGCGCGTTGCCGGAAAGAGAAAGAGAGGCAGGCCAGCTGGAACCAAGAGATCTTCCGCGAAGTCGGTAAAACCGGAAGTTCCTGAATGAGTCCAAGGGCCGCCGTCACAGAGGAGAGGTGAAATTTGTCTATTCATGACGTTCTGAAACTTTTGGGCGGCGTCGCGTTGCTCATATACGGCATCAAGATCATGGGCGATGCTCTGCAGGATCTTGCCGGCGACAGAATGAGAAAGCTCATATCTTCATTGACGAGCACCCCGTTGAAAGGGGTAGCGGCCGGAGCTGTTGTGACGATGATAATCCAGAGCAGCAGCGCGACTACGGTCATGGTGGTGAGCTTCGTTCACGTCGGACTCATGACGCTCTCAGAGGGTTTCAGCGTGATCATGGGCGCTAATATCGGGACTACAATAATAGCCCAGCTCATTGCCTTTAACATCTCCCAATACTCGATAATAACCGCCGTATTCGGCGCCTTGCTGACAATAGCGGGCAAGAACGAGAGGCAGAAACAGATGGGCACAGGGCTGATCGGATTTGCCCTGCTTTTTATCGGGATGGAGATGATGCAGGATGCCATGAACTTTCTTCAGGGGAGAAGAGAACTCTTTGCGGTCGCGAACAACTTTCCAATAGTGGGCCTTGCCGTCGGCGCGCTTGTGACCGCGGCGGTGCAGGCCAGTTCGGCTACGGTAGGGCTGACGATGGTCATGGCGGCTCAGGGTCTCCTTGATTTGCGATCCGCTGTGGCGATTATATTCGGCGATAACATAGGCACTACGATAACGGCCGTAATCGCCTCATGGGGGGGAAATCGCTCCGCAAAGCAGGCTGCCGCGGCTCACGTCATGTTTAACGTGCTTGGATCGGTGATCATGATGATATTTCTAGGTCCCTTCTCGCGCCTTGTCGAACTTACGTCGTCTGACATCGCGAGACAGGTCGCGAACTCGCACAGCTTATTTAACATAATAAATACCTGCATATTTCTTCCGTTTATAACTCCCTACACCAACTTAATCAGAAGGATTATCAAAGACGATCAGCACGGAGCGGTGCTGACGGAACAGGGCGCGCGTTTTCTGGATGAAAACCTGATAGATATCTCGCCCGCGGCAGGTGTCGATGCGGTTCGCAAGGAGATGGTCCGCCTTGGCGGCATAGCGTTGAACATGCTCAGGGATTGCTATAAATTGATTGTCGAGGACGAAATCAAGCTCATGCCGGAGGCTATGATGACAGAGAAGACCATAAACCAACTGACTCATGAGATAGTTAGATATGCGACCGAACTCGGACCGAGAGTTCGTTCGGCCGATCTGTCGCTTCTGCTCAACTCGTGCATCAGCGGGGTAGGAGACTTCGAGAGGATGGGGGATCACTCGGAGAACCTCGTGGAAATGGCCCAATTCATGCTCGACAGGAAACAGAAATTCTCCGCCAAAGCCCTCATGGAGTGCCAGGAGATGTTCGACCTGGTCATAGAGGCGGTGGAAAAGTGTATCCGCGCGCTGGAAGACGAGGATATTTCCATGGCGGAGGACGTTCTGGTCCTTGAGCCCAAGATCGACCAGATGGAACGCGTGCTTCGCGCGAGACATATCGAGCGGTTGAATAGCGGAAAGTGTTCCCCTGATTCCGGGGTGGTTTTCATCGATATATTGAGCAATCTGGAGCGCGTCGGCGATCACGCCCGCAACGTGGCGTACATAGTAAATGACATAAAAAGAATCAACAGGGGGCAGGTGTCCAGATAAATGAACGCTCAATCGATCATGCTTGGCCTCGTTCAAGGGCTCACCGAGTTTCTTCCCGTGAGCAGTTCGGGGCACCTTGGACTGGCAAAGGCGGCAATGGGAGTAGGCGATATGACCATCGCGTATGACGTGACACTTCATGTAGCGACAGTTCTGGCCGTGATAATCTTCTTCGCGCGAGACTTAATCTCTCTGTTAGGCGAATGGTTTTATGGGTTTTTCAACAAAAACGCGAGAAATTGGGATGGCTGGCGCTTCGGGTGGGCCGTGATCGTCGGTTCCGCTGTAACTTGCCCTCTGGGGATAATGCTGGCGCCATACGCTGAGGCAGCCTCGGCCAACACTCTCTGGATCAGTTGTGGTTTCTGGATCACTGGTCTGCTGTTGGCTTCGGCAAGATTTATTACCGAGGGCGACAAGAAGATTCGGATAATAGACGGCGCTTTCGTCGGTTTTGTGCAGGGGCTTGCCGTCATGCCTGGCGTTTCGAGGTCGGGGACGACCATCTGGGCAGGGAGCATGGCGGGTCTCTCCAGGGAGGACGCGTTCAAATTCTCGTTTCTCCTCTCTGTACCAGCCATAGTTGGGGCCACGTTCTTCGAGGCAAGGAAGCTCGGCGGGTATGACGCGTTCCTCCTCGCGCTTCCAGACGGGTGGCTGCAGGGAGCTGTAATCGCGTTTCTGACCGGGCTCGCGTCCCTGCTCCTGCTCCGGAAGCTCGTCCTGAGCGACAGATGGTGGTTGTTCTCCGTATACTGCATGTTGATGGGGGCGGTCTCCGTAATATTCTCCCTGGTCGCGGAGTGAGGCTGTGGCTCCATTTCCGGCGCCAGCGGAAACTCCGATGAGGATTGTGCTTGCGTCAGGCAGTCCTCGCAGGAGGGACATACTTAACTCGATCGGCTGGTCATTCGACGCGATTGTTCCCGGCGTCGATGAAAGCGCGATTGTTGGCGAGTATCCAAGGGATATGGTCCTGCGGCTTGCCAGGGCGAAGGCTTTGTCGGTGTCGCTCGTGACCGATGGCGCGATAACGATAGGCGCGGACACTGTTGTCGATGTTGACGGAGACGCGTTGGGCAAACCATCGGACAGGCGCGACCAGTTGAGGATGCTCGGGCTCTTGTCAGGCAGGACTCACCTGGTCCATACCGGTGTCGCGGTCGCCAGATCCGGAGAGATCCTCGCCGGGGAGACCGAAACTACGAAGGTCAGGTTTGGCCGGTTGACAGAGGAGGAGATATCCTCCTTCGCGGATACCCATGAGGGCGACGACAAAGCGGGTGGATACGCCATCCAGGGGAGAGGGGCGCTATTGGTGGAGGGGATCGAGGGCTGTTACTACAATGTGGTCGGTCTTCCGATCTTTCTGTTAAACAGGATGCTCAATCGTCTTCGTCCTCGAAGCGCTTAGAGGGCGCGTCCCCCCACAATCTTTCGAGCCTGTAAAAATCTCTTCCCTCACGGCTGAATATATGAATGACGATGTGGCCAGCGTCGATGAGACGCCACCTCAAACTCGTCTCACCCTCGATCTTGTAAGGCATTCCCATCCCGTCCATCGCGTCTGTCGCGGCATCCACAAGCGTTCGAGCGTTTATCTCGGATCTTGCGGTCGCCACGATAAACGCGTCGGCAAAACCGGATATACCCTTCAGGTCGATGAAGTCTATATCGGTTGCCCGCTTTGATTTAAGCGCGTCTATTATCGGCATATATTCTTCGTATATGTTTGCTTCTATAGCCATATTGAATTAACCACTCTCCAGTCTACCGCATCGTAACGTAACTGTTTTCCAGCCGTTTTAAAAGCGCCTCGTAGTCGTGCCCGACAATTATGGATGGATATGTCGCCTGTTTATTCGCCCTCGTCAGCGTTCCACTTATCCCGCACAGCTTCGAGAGCATTTCGGCGGTCGTCACGACCGATTTTGCCGAGCCCTCGGGATAGATGACGTTGCTGCTTCTGTAATCAAAGTGTTTGGCGTTGCCTATATGAGCGACATCAACTCCCATCTTCTGGAGGTGAGACGCCACCGACTTGCCAAGCCCCGCCTTGCCCGTGCCGTTCAGTACAGCTACAGCGTTCGGGATGCCGCGTACTATTGACATAACGTCGCTGGTGGATGGCGCGCCGGCCATTACCGTGTCGCTCAAGACAGTGTCGCCGTCGGATTCGGATGGAAACTCGACGCTGCTCGGCCCATTGATCACCGGTCTATTTCGGCTTGTCGCCTTCGCCTGCGCGGTCATCTCTTGAAGCTGTTCGACGTTCGCGGTGAGAAACGGCGAAACATCAGCTTGATCTGAGACCCAGTAACTCAGTCCGTCTATTAGAGTTGCCTGGCCGGGAAGCATCAGGAAGAAAAACCTGTTCGACTCCTTATCCAGCTTCCTCAGGAAGTTACAGATCTGGAGTACCATGCTCGGCTCTATGTCAGTCACGAGCGTGTTGCTTATCCCATTTGCGAGCTCCGAAAACCTGAGAAGATTCTCAGGCTCATATATCCTGCGCAGGAGTGCTTTCAGGAACTGCTGCTGCCGCTGAACCCTGCCGATGTCGCCAAGCGCGTCCTTGCGAAAACGCACGTACTTCAGCGCGGTCGCTCCGTTCATCCTCTGACGCCCAGCGGGGATGTCTATGTTCAGATTCTGCTTCCTGTCCCGGTACTTCATGGGCTTCTCGACGGTTATATCCACCCCTCCGAGCAGGTCCACCAACTTCGGAAAGTTGTCGTAGTCGATCTTTACATAGTAGTGAATATGAGTATCCAGAAAACGTTCGACTGTCTCTCTCAACAGCTCTACCTTGCCAAAAGCGTAGGCATGATTCAGTTTCTGCTGACCATGCCTCGGAATGCTCACCCTCGTATCCCTTGGAAGCGAGAGCACCCGAACATTGCGGTCCTCCACGTCCACCGCTATGAAGGCGACAGTGTCGGATCGCTTGGTCTGGTCTACATTATCCTCGCCCAGGAGTAAGATATTGATCCTTCCCGTGATATTGAGCTTAGGTTCGTTAAGTTCAGCGCTCTCCTCATCTTCGCCCCGCTCAATCTCTTCCGCGTCAGCCCCACGAACACGAATATCGAGCTTGCGCTGTTCATCAATCCTTCTTGTATCGATTACATTGAGCCTGAGATACGCTCCAGCCCCAAGAGAAAACGAGGCGACCAACAACCCCACGATGAAAGTCTTCCAGCTCACTTCATGGTCACCACCCAGCAGATACGTTTATTTGTCTCAAAAAGAACGCTAATAGTACACTTTATTATTCCTCGCGTTATACCGTTGCGCGCTTAGCGTAAAGGCCTCGCTTTTTTATGTATGTAAGCGCCGCTTCGGGGAGCAGATATTTCGCGCTCATGCCTGACGCTATCCGTGCCCTGATATTCGTTGCTGAAATATCGAGCGGCGTGGTCCGCAGAACGAGGATTGATTCCCTTATCTCATCCGGAAGATCGTCTATCTTATTGCGATATCCTCCGGGCCGGCTTACAGCCACGATCTTCGCCATGGACACGATCCTGTACGGCTCCCTCCACAACGGCAGATCTCCAGCCGCATCCTCGCCGGTGATCATATACAGCTCCGCGCCTGGGAACAACTCCTTCATCCTCTGAAGGGTCTCGACGGTGTAACTGTTGCCCTCTCTGTCCGTTTCAATCCTTGTCACATCAAAGTAAGGATTATCGCCGACGGCTAGCGTTACCATATTATAGCGGTCTTCAGCGGATGCCATCTCGGGATAGTTCTTGTGCGGCGGATTGCCCGTAGGGATGAACATCACGCGGTCAAACGACATGGCGACCCTTGCTTCCTCAGCCGCAAATAGGTGCCCATAATGCACTGGGTCAAATGTTCCCCCCATTATGCCCATTCGCATTCTATCACTTTTGTGCATAATTGTCTCAGCTTATCTCCATCAACCGCATCAGATCTCCGTATCGATGACCTCGTCCGGATTGAAATCGAACTCGACCCTTCCTATCGTAACGGACGCGCCCGGCTTCGCGCCGGCGGCAGCGAGCAGTTCCTCGACCCTGTGTTTTCGGAGGAGCTTTGTGAACCTGGCGACATTCTCCTCCTGAGAGAGATCATATCTATCGGCGGCCCTCTCCACCTGCGGATGCAGGACTTTGAAGCCCCCGCCGTGCAGGGATACTATCTGTACCTGCTGCCTTCTTCGAATCATCGGGGCTTCATCCAAGATATCAACGTTGGCGAAGAGCCTGACCTCGCTTCGCGGTCTCGGGTGCTTATTTGAAAATTTAATTATCCTGCCCGTAAGCTCCGGAATATTCTCCCCGCTCAAAGCACTGACGAATATAAGATCGAAGCCTCGCAACGCGAACAGATCTGTCAGGCGGACGCGCGTCTCACTCGCCGCCGGTTCCTCACACAGATCTGTCTTATTGAACACTACAAGACACGGACGAACATTCAGGTCGGGATCGTATCGCTCCATCTCCTGCCTGACCGTCTGAAAATCACCCATTATCGCCTCTGCGTCGCTGGACGAGACATCCAGGACATGGAGGATGAGCCTAGTGCGCGCGATATGACGCAGGAAATCCAGCCCCAGCCCCCTGTTATCGCTCGCCCCCTCTATAAGCCCAGGTATATCCGCCAGCACGACCGATTCTTCGTCGTTTTGGATGACGCCAAGGTTTGGCGAGAGTGTGGTGAACGGATAATCCGCTATCTTTGGCGACGCGCGGGAGACTGCCGCGAGTATGCTGGACTTGCCAGCGTTCGGAAGCCCGACAAGCCCGATATCGGCTATCAGCTTAAGTTCGAGCCTGAGCGAGCGTCTTTCTCCGTGCTCCCCCTTCTCGGAGAACCTCGGCGCTCGTCTTGTGGAGCTTGAGAATACCCTGTTCCCGCGCCCTCCACTGCCGCCCATGGCCGCCATATATGTGTCCCCGGGCTCGACCAGGTCGGCCAGCCCGCCTCCTGTATCGGCGTCGTACACTATGGTTCCGCAGGGAACGGGGAGAATCAGCCGTGTCCCCGATCTTCCGTTTCTGGCGTTGCCCGAGCCGTTCTCGCCGTCTGCCGCGGCAAAACGCCGTCTGTGCTCGAAGTCGGCCAGTGTCTGCAGGTTTGAAACAGCCTCCAGCACAATGTCTCCGCCGCGCCCCCCGTTTCCTCCGTCAGGTCCTCCGTTCGGCATAAATTTCTCACGCCTGAAGCTCATGCAGCCATCGCCGCCCCTGCCGCCGGAGACCGAAACGTTAAGCAGATCAACAAATCTCATATTATCGCCACTCCATGTTCATGCCATATAACAACATGGGGAGCCACTTCTCCATGGCCCCCCTCAATCTCCGCGTTCGATGTGATATAAAACTATTCTCCGATTTCGCCGGCAACTACGGTCACGAACTTGCGGTTTGCTTTCGTCAGAAATGAGACGCGTCCGTCGGATAGGGCATACAGGGTGTCGTCTCTCCCCCTGCCGACATTGCGCCCGGGGTGAAATTTCGTCCCCCGCTGTCTCACGATAATAGAGCCGGCACTTACAGCCTGTCCATCGCCACGCTTTATGCCAAGGTACTGGGGGTTGCTGTCGCGACCGTTGGAACTACTGCCCTGCCCCTTCTTATGCGCGAAAAACTGAATATCAAAATCCATCTTTATATCCGCCATATCCTGCCCCTCCTCTGATGAAACTCAGGAATTCCTCATAGATAAACGCTGTCAATTTGTGCCGTCCCGGATCTCGATAACCTCTATGAACTCGTGATATGACTCCGAAACCGACTTGACCGACAGCAGAATAGTCTTCGCCAGACACTGCGCTTCGACAAGCGAGCTGTCCCACTTGTAGGAGATCAGCGCGGACTCGGCGTCCCTTTTAATCTCCGCGTTCTCCAGCTTCAATACGTCGCGCAAACCGACGCCAAGCGCCTGTATCAGCGAGGAGACCGCCGCGCATACAATATCGGCGCCTCTGTGGGCATAGCCCGTATGTCCCTGCGCGGAGATAAAGTATATTCCGTTCGAGTCGTATTTCGCGGTTATCTCCATCATGAAACGCGGCCAAGACAGCTAGTCGCCGCTTAAGATCGACTCCACCGCCAGTTCGGTATATTGCTGCCTGTGCCCGCGAAACCTGCGGTAGTTCTTCTTCCTTCGATATTTGAAGACGATTACTTTGTCCTCCTTGCCGTGATCCGTAACCTTTGCCGATACAGAGACTCCCTCGACATACGGAGTGCCGACCACTGCGCCGTCATCCTTACCTACGAGTATGACTCGATCCAAAGTCACAACGGTTCCAATATCTTCAGGGCGTTTTTCAACCCGGATTTTGCCTCCCTCGGATACCCGATACTGCTTGCCACCCTCTTCGATAACCGCGTACATCCCAAACTTCCCCCTTCTCGCTGCTGTCAGGCGACGGAAACCCGTCTTAAAACCTCCGGCAAGCGTCTCCAAAAACTTAATTATTTTACGCTCACACACCGCGGGTGTCAATAATGTGGGGCTTCCCCAGATCTCCAACCCGGCCAATTAAAACATGTTCTATAACGCGGTAATGAATGCGAATCTCTCGACCCGGTTAATTTCACCTCTCGAGCTGTTGACACTCTTTAGAGAACTCTGATCTCTTCGATCGAGAGCCCGGATATCTCAGAGACAAACGTGACCGGCAGGTTTCGCGCGAGCATCGCGCGGGCTGTCGCGCGTATTCCTTCCCGTATTCCCATGCGCCTGCCCTCCTCTACTCCTTCCTGCCGGCCCCGGAGTTCGGCGGCGGACACAGCGTTTTCGAATTCCAGCCGGCTTCTCTCTCGCAGTTCTTGAAGAAGGCGATCTTCCTCGTTCCTAACGGGCACATCCTCTACTACCAATAATGATTTTCGGATCAATGCCCCTCCCTTGGCAGTTATCATCTACATCGCCTTCCTTTCGATATATTATTTCAGATAAAGCCCGCGGCACTCTGTTGTTTTCGATCGCGCGCGCTCGAAGAAGTTATTTCGCTACAGGGTCTTTTCATGGCAAGATCATTAAAAAGACAATCTGAGTATCAGGTTATCTCAGGAAATGATGTCGAATTGCCGAATGAACGTAGGCAAATGGTGTCCGAGTCAGCAATCCAACACCATCCAGGTATAGTAGCTGAAACAGACTGATACTCAGAAAAGACAATACTCTCATTCAACGAACACATCTCCACCTCCAACGCTCTTTCTTTGGATCAAACGCGGACCAACGTCAATATCCCAAATCCTTGGAGATATAGGGGTGAATCATTCCTGCTCTTACATAATATATATTATATGCGCCATCGCCCACGGATTCAACATTCACAAAGTCCTCAAATTTCTAATCCCGCCGTTTGAAACATATTCTATGTGCGGTAATAATGAGCATCTATAGGTAATTCGCGGATTCACGGCTTGGTATGACGCGTAATTTGCCCGAGCAGTTGATATAATCATTACGAGCTTAGTTCTATCTGGGATCCGATACAAAATAAGATATTCAATGATTACATAGAACAGGGGCCTCTCTTTTCGAGCGGCCCCCTCTGATGTGCTCAGATTATTGAGCGGATATGTTGCGAGGAGCAGTGATTGGATATTTGACAGGCTCTATATAATATGTATAAAAGTTATACATATGCGGCACTTTAAACTGCGGCGATCTTCTTGCCATACTCTACGCACTCGTCTGCGCTCGCGCCGTCGGGAGTTTCATTGACTATCAATCCGTCGTCGACGAGGTTCGCGCCAGATTCTTTCATCTCAGCAACCCAGTTTCGCATCCATTCGCCGTCGCCCCATCCGTATGATCCAAACAGGGCCACCCGGCGGCCCTTGAGCTTAGGGGCGATAGCCGCGATAAAAGGCTGCATCTCGCTCTCCTCCACCACCTCCGAACCCATGGAAGGTGATCCCAGCGCGACGACGTCATAGTTGTCAATTTCATCCTGAGACGCCGAGGAGACGTGCTTGCAAGTTACCTCGGCGCCCGACTCCTCGGCGCCCTTCGAGATTAATTCCGCCATCTTTTCCGTGTTTCCAGTTCCAGACCAGTAGATGATTCCAATCTTTGCCATTTTGTTTCCTCCTTATGATTATGTTGATTGTAATTTATACCAATTTCTCACTGCAGGCATTTATTAAAATTTCCGAAAATCGGACGGAATAATCTGACTTTCAAACGGATCCGTCTTTAATGCTCTGACTCTCAAATTGGCATCAACATATCGCGTTCCGCAACCGCGCTGAATCAATCTTCCTCAAAATCATCTCCGCGCTGTCTGTCTCGGCTTTCCTGTACTCGTCGAACTTTTTCCTCGCGTTCGCCTCGTCGCCGTAAACTTTCCAGTACCCTGACAACTTCGAGTTTCTTCCTCTGTTTTCGATGAAACCCTTCACATCTTCGACCGGATAGTCGAGGAATATTCCTATTTCGTGCGGAAATCTTGTCTTAAACCGCTCTATCAGATTCTCTATGTACGAAGCCGCGGAACCCGATTCGCAGTCATAGCCGAGATTACCCAGGAACTCCCTCGCCTCCGCTGAGGAGACTCGATCCATAAGGAGGTCACTCCTGAATACTAACAGCAATATGTAACTTTTCGAATACGAAATTTCCGCAAATTCTAGTCCGAGTTTTTCCGTAATTTTATCTTTAACCGCAAACCATATAGGCCCCAGATCTTCCCCGCGGCGGCGAAGATTGATCAGAGTCCCGCATCTGATGCCTGCCGCGACGGGGGAGGCAAAACACGTTATCATGGATTCTATAAACTCCATCGCGTCTCTCGTCTTCAAGAACATCATAAACTTTTGCAGAGTCGGCATTGCCTGCCCAATCCCTTCATAAAACAAAAGCCCCTCTCCGAAATGGTTTATCGCTACTCACTTTGCGCCTCCATCAATGGGGTTTAATCGCGCGCGATTATGTTAACTATATCAAACTTACTCATTATAGTACATAAAAAGCGAGTTTTTGTCAACACTCCCCCAGTACGCGTTTTTTAATTGAATGAACGTCCGATATATTTAAGATTATTAGTGGGTCAGGTGATACTTATATCGGACTAAGATTAGGGGTATTAAGTTAATGCTGTGAAACGGGTGTCTCTGGGCGCTTAGCGTGAATATTAACTTCATTTCTAATATTAATTGCTATTAGTCGATAATCTGCCTTTAATTCATAATAATAACTTGTAATCTGACTCATGAGCCATCTTACAGCAAAATATCCACTTTAGGCATTGACAAGTAATTTTACTGATATAAAATGTTTGTATATACGAATTACATGCAAAGCTAGCATATCTCGCTCTGGGCCTTTATCTGCAGTTCGTAAGTAATTGATGGCTTATATTTATTTTCGGTTGCTAATTTATAATTGTAAGTAAACTCACAATCTCATCTCCGTCTACGGTCCCGCGAGATTGAAAGGAGGGGCGTTTTGGGAGAGACCGTCAAGAAGAGATAGGATCTACAAGCAAGCACATTAACGATAAGGAGTTGTTGTTATGATAAGGAAGGTATTTCTTGCGGCGGCAGTTGTGGTTATTCTCGTGTCGCTGGCGCCAGAGTCGATGGCCGCGACGAATCCATTCATGGATGTGCCCGCGAGCCACTGGGCGTACGACGCGGTAGCGCAGCTCGCCTCCAGGGGCGTCATATCGGGATATCCGGACGGTTCCTACAAAGGAATTCAGCCCGCGACGCGCTACGAGATGGCGTCGATAATCGCCAGGGCACTCTCGAATATCGACCTCGACAAGGAGAGCAAACAGGATGTCGAGATGATGAGACGGCTTGTCGCCGAATTCAAGGACGAGCTGGACGCGCTCGGAGTCAGGGTGGACAGTCTCGATGAGCGTATCGCGATACTTGAGGAGGATATCGGCGGCTGGAGCATGGCCGGAGAGCTAACCTTCAACGCCAAGTTCGGTCAGTCGGGAGATAACGAGTGGTACGCCGACGACGCCGATTACGCCGGGGAGAACGAGTTTGAGCTCGCGGATTATATTCTGTGGTTTAGGAAGCGCGTGAACGAGACGACGGAATTCGCCGCGAGGTTGGAGAACGATTCCGGAAACGTGGTGTGGGCAAATTACTATGTGACGACCATGCTCCCGTTCGACATCAGCCTGACCGCCGGTCTGGCCGACCTTGACTGGGAGGGCGACTTGGATCTGTACGTGGACAACGAGCCAATGATCGGGGACTGGACGTTCAACATGTTCCTCCTGGAGAAGGACTGGGGCCTCGCGAATCTGAAACTTCTGGCTGGACGGACGAATGACGATACCGGCGCGATCAGTGATGGCGACGCCGTCAGCATCGGCAGTGCCCCATTCGATCCCGTGCCGATGGAGCGCTTCCTGATAGCGGGCCTCGCTGATTTTAACTTCTCCGAGCGCGTCCGCGCCGGACTGATCGGTTACTGGATCTTCGCCGATGAGGAGATCCCGTTTGTCGAAGGCGGGGAGACCGACACGAGCGTCGGGATTATCGGAGCGTATGCCGGATTCACTTTCATCCCTGGCGTAGAGGGCAAGGCCATTTACTATCACCAGACCCAGGGCGACACTGTCGCGCAATATCTGAGCGGCGCCGCGACCGGCTATGACGACAACGCATCCGCGTGGAAGCTGATTCTCGACGTCGAGCAGGATGTCCTCAAGTTCACCAGCGTATGGCTCGAATACGGACAGATCGATAATAACTTCCTCACGAACGAGCGGTTCAGCATTTACACTGACGACCATCTCGGTGTCGGCGCAACATATACGGATGGCGGAGCGAGCCTGCTCCACAATATGCCGTACAACATGAACAGCACAAGGGTTTACGGCGCGAGGTTGGATCAAGAGTGGAACGACAGGTGGAGGACCTACCTGCGCTATTTTGTGGCCGATCACGACAGCGCTGGCGTTGACGACGCGGTCAACTGGAGTCTTGGCGTCGGATACCGCCTGAACGACGCCGTCGAGTTTGAGCTGGCCTACGATTCGATAGACTATGGCGAAGCCGTCCGCAATGACCGCAACGGCAGCGACAACATAGTGCGTTTCCGCACATACGTCGCGTTCTGACGCTGTCCGGATGACATAAGAGCCCCATGAATTGGGATGACCGGCTCCGTGGGGCTCTGTCGATATATCTCCTCATTATTTAATTGACAAACAGGATAGTTATGATTAAATGGATGTGTCCTATATCCGTCATGAAAAGGCTGATTTAATGTCAGGGGTCGGATAGGATTCGTATTTAAAGACGCGTGAATGTTGATCTGACGATTTAACAGGCGCTTTTGATTTGGGGCTACCAGTCAAAAATTTCTGTAACGATACTATGTGGAGGGTGAATTTCAATGAATTTCGACGCTAAAAAGGCGGCAATCCTGGCAGCTGGTTTCTTTCTTGGAGGGACGGCTTACGCAGCCATAACCAGCGGTACCGGGCGACGCGCTTGCGTCTCCCTCGTGAGCAAGGGCTTAAAACTTAAAAACAGCGTCGCCTGCTCGCTCGCTCTCGCTAAGGAGGGCGTGGACGACATAATCGCGGAGGCGAAGGATATGAGCTCTAATAGCTGTAAATGCGGCTGCGAGGAGGACAGCTCCGAGGCGTAGCCCGGAGATCCACATATCCGCATGAAATACAAAATAGCGCACGAACTCCCAGGCCGCATTCGCCTGCGTTGTGTTGGTATGCCCTTTTCGAGGGATGAGGCGCGTGTGATGGAGTGTCTGCTCAGATTGCAGGATGGGGTTAATGGCGTTGTCGCGAACCATCTTACCGGAAGCGTGCTCATAACATTCCAAGCAGGCGGCAGGGAGTCTCTTCTCTCGGCGGTCAGTCTCCTGGACAGATCGTATCTCGACGGCGAGCCGCTGACCGACTGCCGGGACGAACCAGGCATCATTACGAGCGCGATTGTTCTGTTTGGGCGAAGCGCTATAAACTTGCTGCTCCCATTCGCCCTCCGCGTCACGATAAACTTAATACGCTTCATGCCGTTTCTCTTTCGCGGCTTGAAGTCGTTGATAGCGCGCAGGCTGGACGTCTCAGTCCTAGATGCCTCGGCCATAGGCGTCTCCATCTTCTTTGGGGATTACACTACGGCCTCCACGATAATGACGCTTCTGACGTTCGGCGAGGTGCTTGAGAACTGGACGAGGGAGAGATCCAGAAGACGGCTCGCGGAGGGGCTGGCTTCAAACGAAAGTTTTTTCTGGGTGGAACGCGACGGGGTCCAGACGCGGATTGCGGCAAGCGAACTCGCCATAGGCGACGATGTTGTAGTCCGCGCTGGTTCCGTAATACCTATCGACGGGACGATAGTCCGCGGAGATGCCGATGTAAATCAGGCCGTGATGACCGGGGAGCCGCTTCCGATTCACAGATACCCGGGCACCTCGGTGTTTGCCGGCACCTTCGTCGAAGACGGCGAGCTTCTGATCCGCACAACAGCGTATAACAGCGACACCAGGATCAATCGGATCATAAAGATGATAGACGAATCCGAGGGGATGAAGGCGGAGATTCAGGGGCGGGCAGAGAAGCTCTCCGACGCCATTGTTCCGTGCAGCTTCATATTGGCCGGGTTGGTGTATCTCGTGTCGGGCGACGTCAGAAAAGCGACCTCCGTACTGCTGGTCGATTACTCGTGCGCGATAAAACTTTCAACGCCGCTCGCGATCCTCTCCGCGATGAGAGAGGGCACGCGTCACGGAATAGTCGCAAAGGGCGGACGAATTCTCGAAAAGATAGCGGAGGCCGATACCATCGTCTTCGACAAGACGGGGACGCTTTCGGTCGCGTCGCCTACCGTGGCGGATGTTATTCCATTCTCAGGCTACACGCGCAAGCAGGTTCTGAGGACTTCGGCCTGTCTGGAGGAGCACTTTCCACACTCGATAGCCAGGGCGGTCGTGAGGCGCGCCGAGGATGAGAACCTCAAGCACCGCGAGGATCACGCGGAGGTCGAATATGCCGTCGCGCACGGCATTGTCTCGCATATCCGGGGCAAGCGCGTGATAATAGGCAGCGATCACTTCGTCCTCGACGACGAGCACACGCCTGTTACCGACGAACAGTCGGCGGAGATAGAGCGGCTGCCTCGCCGTTACTCGCATCTCTATCTGGCTGTCGGAGGCGAACTCGCCGGAGTCATATGCATTGAGGATCCTCTGCGCGAGGAGGCGCGGCGCGTCATAAACGAACTTCGCGAAGAGGGGATAGAGCGCGTCGTAATGCTTACTGGCGACAACCGCGGCACAGCGGAACACGCAGCCGAAGAGCTCGGCATAGATCACTTCGAGGCGAGGCTTCTCCCCGAGCGGAAGACGGCTTATATCCAGAAATTACGCGGCGAGGGAGCCAGTGTGATGATGATAGGCGACGGAATAAACGACTCGCCGGCTCTCAGCGTGGCTGATGTTGGCATCGCGATGAAGGAGAGCGCGGATATAGCCCGCGAGGTGTCTGATGTCATACTGACGCATAACAGCCTGGACTCTATTGTGACCGCGCGAAAGCTATCAACGGGCGTAATGAGGCGAATACAGGGCAATTACACGTTCATTGTGGCGGTAAATTCGGTGCTGTTGACCTTAGGGCTGCTGGGAGCGATAACCCCCGCGACATCTGCCCTGTTGCACAACGCGTCGACCATAGGCGCGAGCGTCAGGAGCATGAGACCGCTGCTGAGCGAAGCGGCAGGGGAACGTGGAGCGCAAGAGTGAGATCACGCTGATACTCGGCGGGACGCGAAGCGGGAAGAGCTCTTTCGCGGAGACGCTGGCTCGTGAGTTCGGCGACGTCACATTTATAGCCACGGCCGATTCGAAGGATGCCGAGATGGAGGCACGGATAAAGATTCATAAGGATCGCAGGCCGGCGGGTTGGAAGACATGGGAGGGAGATGTCGGAGCCCTTCCGAGTGAAATCGCCAAGATGAGGGGAACCCTGCTCCTGGATTGTCTGACGATGTATCTGTCGAGGCTGCTTCTCGCTTCTTCCGCGTTCGAGGGCGACGACTGGGATGTCTGGCAGGCTGAGGAACGCGGGATTTTGGCTGGCATTGAGGATCTGTTTGCTGGATTTGCCGCTTCCAGAAGCGTGGAACGCCGGCTCATCGTAGTAAGCAACGAGGTTGGACTCGGCTTGGTGCCGCCGTTTGCGCAGGGCAGGCGTTTTCGGGATGTTCAGGGACGGGCCAATCAGATAGTCGCCCGTTTCTCCGACAGCGTCGCGTTCATGGCCGCCGGACTACCTATGTGGCTGAAAAAAAGCGAAAAACGGCCTTCCTGATGCCCGTGACAGTGTAACAGATATGAATCCTCTGAAGACCTTTTGCCGGCGGGTTGCCATTATGTGGACTCTGATCACTAGGCTCCCCCTTCCCGCTGAGTTGTATCCCAGGGATGCGTCTGGATTATCAGCTCAAGCGCTGACGGTGATTCCAATCGCCGGCGGGTTGTTTGGCGCGATAGCGGCTCTGCCAGCTCAGCTTCTTTCGCTGGCGCTTCCGCCCGCGGTTTGCGCGTGGATTGCGTGCGGGATTTACGCCGCGCTCGGCTGGGGACTTCACCTGGACGGCTGGAGCGATATGTGCGACGCGATAGGCTCTGGAAAAAGAGGAGAGGATATGAGGTCCGTGATGAAGGATCCTCACACTGGTTCGTACGGCGTCGTGGGAGTGGTTGTCGCGATCTCGATTCGCGCTTCACTCTTATCGTCGATCGATCCCGGAATGTGGGTAGCGGTCTCCTCGTTGGCAGGCGGCGTTGGGCGGCTGTCATGCGCGGCCGCGGCGTATATTGGGCGTTATCCGTGGGACTCCGGCATAGCTCGCGGCATAGTGAGAGATTTTAACGGCCGATATTTCATTCTCGCGATTGTCGCGGCGTGTCCGTTTCTGGCTCTGTCTCCGCCGGCAGCGCTCTCTGGCATTGCCGTGGCCTGTCTGGCGGGAGGGGGTTTGGCATCGTGGTCGAACGGCATAATGGGCGGCGCCAATGGGGACATCCTGGGCGCGGCCGCCGTTCTTGGCGAATTGCTGGTGCTGTCGATCTGTGCCGTTTAACGGGAGTCTGATGGAATCAGCGTTCCGAAACGGGCGGATGTCGTTTGACGATTTGGCCGCCGGTTCCTATAATCAGGCTGAGAGAAGAAGGGAGCCTGTTATATGGTCAGAAAAATTTTATGTGTTATTCTGGGGATATTCATGATAGCAGTCGAAGTACGGGCGGAGGAGTACCTGTCGGATCCGGCCGCGGAACCGCTGGATTTCATGGGCATCAGATGGGGGCAGGATGTCGGCGGCATTCCTGGACTGGTGGAGACCTACCGCTCCGAAGAGGGCGATATGGCGGTATATACTAGGAGCGATGACGCAAAACTCTTCGGCAGTGTAAATTTAGATTCCATCGAGTATGTATTTGTGAGAGGCAAGCTCACAAGGGGCTCGTTTGTCGCGAAGGGCGAAAAAGACGAGGCCGCCCTTCTGAGAGAGGCACTGTACATCTTTGGCAAGGAGACGGCAAGAGTTGGCGGCGACTACATGTGGAGATTCACCGACACTAACGTGTTGTTCAGCAGTGAGCCACAGTTTGAACAGTCGGCGCTTTTTTTCATATACCTCCCCAGAGAGTGAAGCCTATAAACACGCGCATGGAATTATCACGATAAACAGTGATACCTCTACTTCTACGTCAAACAATAAGCTTCAATAGAGGAGCATGTTTTGCGGCTTCTTTCAAGAGCCGGTCTTGTGTGGCCCCCTGAAATTTTTCGTTTATTTCTGCTGTGCAAGCGTAGCGTCCCAGCTTGATTGCGGCTACAGACGCCGAAGCCAGCCCTCCAAAGGGTTCCCAGATTACGCCGCCTGTATTTGTGGTTGCTGTGATGAGCCTTCGCATAAACTCCAACGGCTTTTGATTTAAGTGGAAAGCGGCGGCTCGCGTTCTCGCCGATGAACGCGGCGCGGACTTAAAATAGCCGCCGCGAAAGCGCTCGTTACCATGCAACGGGTCTTCTCTCCAAACATTAGTCAGACCGTGCACATGATTCCATTCATATCTTAGGCTGTCCCATTCTTTTGCGGTCATGCTGCGCTTGCCGTCGAGCGAAAAATATGGTCTGTCGGTCCGCTCTCCATTTTTTGCGGCGTATTCCGCCATCTTCTCGACCATTTCTCCAGGAGGCCAATACCACAGCCAGTCCTGCGTAATGAGAAACTGACCGAAATCGCGATTTCCGTTATATCCTCCGGCAATTTCGCGGGAGGAAGGCCGACAAAGGCGTATGCGTCGTTCGGCGTCGCCTTCGTCCTTTTGCGGCAGATGTCCGTACAGTGAGAGCGCGGCGAGTTCTTCTCCCTTTTCGCTCAGCAAGCTCATATCAGTGCCGCCTCAAACCACAGGTTGACGAGTTAAAAAATCCTATGAGTGTTGTCTGTCTCCAAGTTCAAGAGATTCGACCTTTTTACCCAATGGGTGAAAGTCTTATTTTGCTTGAATCGGGATTATCACCAGGCTCGTCGGCATTGTCAAGTACCCAAAGCTGTGATTTGAGGTCTCCCCCAATCCGCAGGTTGATAAATTTGAATCACGGCAGATTCCGTCCATTTCTGAATTTACACGATTATAGCTTTTCACCCAATGGGTGTAAGTTTGATTCAGCCCAAATCTGCAGGGGA